>JAHINZ010000422.1 GCA_018895795.1 Alphaproteobacteria bacterium | reverse complement strand
GGCGATCGACTCGCCGATCGAGACGTCCGGCAACTTGCCGATGTCCTCGGCCGAAACCGCCTCGACGATCGAGGTTTCGTTCTTCTTGATATTGATCGAGTTCTGGATGCCAGCCTTGATGCCGGTCACCACCACCGCCTCGACGGTGTCGGCTTCAGCCGATGGCGTGGCTTGCTGCGCGCTCGCGGAGCCGGAGCCCGCCAAGGCCACGGTGATCGCGACGGCGGACGCGGTGGCGTAGAATCGGCTGATCGACGGACGCGCGCAGCGCGTGATGCGGTTTCGCATAGCTCTCCCCTCTGAACACGCGCCCGTTTTGCGGCGCTTTTTGTCATTTTCGCGCTTTGAATGCGACTTGAGACACATTGGAAGCGCTTCCAATAAGCGTCGTGGCCGACAACGTTGTCAAGATCGAAACATTTCGAAAAAAGGCCGGCCTAGCCTGGGGCCGTCGTCTGGCGAGAAACGACCGCATGGTCGAGCAGCTCAAACACCGGTCCCGGCGCGGAATTGGCGCCCGTGAGGCGCGCGACCAGAAGCTCTACAGCGCGCTGGCCCAGGTCCTTGACCGGTTGATGGACGGTGGTGAGCGGCGGCCAGACGATTCCCGCCACAGGCGCATCATCGAAGCCGGTGATGGACAGATCGGCGGGGATGCTCAAGCCGCGGGCGTGGGCGGCCGACAGCACGCCGGCGGCCATGTCGTCATTGGCGCAGACAAGCGCAGTTGGACGAAGGCTGTGGTCCAGTAGTTCGGGCGCGAGGCGTGTCCCTGATCGGAACGTGAAGTCGCCCCGAAGCGCGACATAGGCTTCGGATCCGAGCCCCTGTTCCGCGAGCGCCCGCTTGAACCCTTCCAGGCGCCGGTCGGCCGAAAGGTGCCCTTCCAGACCCGCCAGGAAGCCAAAGCGGCGGTGACCCAGCCGCAGAAGCTCACGGGCCATGTCATAGCCGCCCGCTTCATCGTCGATGCCGACGCCGTCAGCCTTGCCGCATCCCGCCCCGCCCGGCGACACCGCGACCACACGACATCCCTGAGCCAGCGCCGCGTCGATCAGGGCGATATCGTCGCTGTAGGGCGGCGACAGGATCAGGCCCTCGCAGCGCTGGGTGGTGATCAGGTCCAGTACGCGCTTCTGTCGATCAGGCATGCTTTGCGGGACGTTCTGGATCAGCACCTGATAGCCCAGGGCCAAACAGGCGCGCAGGGCGCCCAGCTCGAGCGCGGACTCGTAGTAGGAGTTGGGCTCGTTCTCGGGATCCGAGGCGAAGACGAAGGCCAGTAGTCGACTCGCGCCACCCGCCAGGCTCCTGGCTTGGGGATTGACCTTGTAGTCCAACTCCTCGACCGCTCGAATGACCTTGGCGCGGACCGCATCACTGACATTGGGGCCGCCATTGAGGACTCGCGAAACGGTCACCCGCGCCACGCCCGAGCGGCGAGCGACGTCATCAATGGTCGGCTTCTTGGCCGTCAAAGCCATTTCCTTTTCGAGACCGAGGGCAAACCATGAGGACCCGGCGCATCACGCAGCACAGTAGACTATCAGCTAACAGACGGGCTCTGGTGTTTGGTACCCCCGTTCGCGCAGGGTGGTCCAGCCGTTGCGGGGCGGACCGACGATACCGCCTGTCCAATTGGTTCGTGGCGATCGCAGGTTCGCCACCCACGAAGGGTTGGACGAGCGCGCGAGCCGAGGCCGCTGGAGCCCGTCGACGACAATCGGATTACCACGAACGGAATGAACAAAATTCAATCTACTGCGAACATATTTTGAATTCATCATGTGGCTGTTATGTTGCTCGTGCAGATAGACCGGACTGGAGACCTCAACACGGAGACATCCCATGGTTCGGTCCCTGCCGCTCGCGGTCGTGCTCGCGCTTGCCCTCCTTGAGGGTGAGGCCCTAGCGGCCCCCGCCCCGCTGGGATCGGCGGAACGTCCCCTGCAGGTCGTGTTGATCCCCGCCGACGGCGGCACCGAGGATGGCACGCGGGCCGACTTCCTGCCGGTGTTCAACGCCGTGTCGAAGACGACCGGGTTGCGGTTCAAGCTGCGGGTCGGCCAGTCCTACAACGCCGTGGTCGAGGCCATGTGCAACGGCTCAGCCGACATCGCCTTCTTTGGTCCCGTCGCCTATGTCGAGGCCCACCAGCGCGGCTGCGCTGAACTCCTGGCCGTCGCCGTTGAGAAAGGCCGGTCGACCTATTACGCCGGGATCTTCACGCGCCGCGCGTCGCCGATCGCCAAGATCGGCGACCTGAAGGGCAAGCGTGTCGCGTTTGGCGACATCAATTCCGGATCGTCCTTTGTCTTTCCCATGGCGATGATCCTGCAGGCCAAGCTGGACCCGGTGCGCGACCTGGCGGCCATCCGCCTGACCGGCAGCCACGCCAACAGCTTGGCGGCTTTGACACAGGGTCAGGCCGACGCCGCGGCCCTGTCGTTCGACTCCTTCGAGAAGGCGGTCAACCAAGGTGAGATCTCGGCCGCTGAGGTCAGGGTCGTGGCCAGGAGCATGCCGATCCCCAATCCGCCGCTTGGCATGAATTCGCGCCTCCCCAATGCGATGAAGCTCAAGCTCAAGACGGCGTTCGCCGGCGTCGCAACGGCGCCCGGCGTCACGCCGGACATGATCCGCGG
>JAHINZ010000421.1 GCA_018895795.1 Alphaproteobacteria bacterium | reverse complement strand
GCCTGCGCCGGGGCCTGCCCACCATCCACCGAGCGTTCGACGAGGCCACCGCCGTGCTGGCCGGTGTCGGCCTGTTGAACCAGGCCTATGCCGTGGTCGCCGCCGACGCCGGTCTGAGCGGCGACCTGCGGGCCGAGATCGCCGGTCGGCTGGCCGGCGCGGTCGGCTTTTCGGGTCTGATCGCCGGCCAGGCGCGGGATCTGTTCGACCGCGACCAGATCCGAGACCTGCCGGCCATCGACCGCCTGAACCACGAGAAGACCGGCGTGCTGATCACGGCCGCCGCCCAGGCCGGGGCCCGGATCGCTGGCGCGTCCGACGCCGCCGTGGCCGCCGTGGGCGAATTTGGCTGGCGCATGGGCCTGGCCTTCCAGATCCGCGACGATCTGATCGACGCCGAAGGCTCGGTCGAGGCGGCCGGCAAGGATGTCGGCAAGGACGCCGACATGACCACGGCCGTGTCGCTGCTCGGGGTGGCCGGGGCGCGCGCTGCCATGGAAGGCCACCTGACAGCCGGTCGGGCGGCGCTGGACGCCGTCGGCGGCTGCGCGCTCGTGGCCGGCTATGTCGAGCGCCTGTTCGTCGGCCGCAAGGCGGCGGCTTGACCGCCACGCCCATCCTGACCCCCACGCCCATCCTGACCGTGGCGGGCGTGGTCCACGCCTATGGCGACAAGCCGGTGTTGCGGGGCGTCGACCTGACCCTGACCCCGGGCGAGATCTACGCTTTGCTGGGTCCGAACGGGGCCGGCAAGACCACCCTGATCAAGACGATCTGCGGCCGTCTGCGGCCCGACGCCGGAACGGTGGCCCTGAAGGGCCAGGACCCGGCGCGGGTCCCGGCGGCGCGGGCTTGCCTGGGCCTGGCGCCGCAGGAGATCGCGCTTTACGGCCATCTGACCGTGGCCGAGAACCTGGCCGCCTTCGCCAGTCTGGCCGGGATCGCCGCCAAGGCCGTCCCCGCCGCCGTCGAGCGGGCCCTGACCCTGACCCGCACCGTGGACCGGGCCCATGTGCCGATCCGCCACCTGTCGGGCGGCTATCAGCGCCGCGCCAATATCGCCGCCGCCATCGTCCATCAGCCGAGTCTGCTGATCCTCGACGAGCCCACGGTCGGGGTGGACGTCGACGCCCGCGAGGCGCTGGACGCGGTGGTGCGGGGCCTGCGCGACATCGGCGTCGCCGTGTTGCTGGTCACGCACGACCTCGAACAGGCCGGCGCCCTGGCCGATCGGGTCGGCTTCCTGCGCGACGGCCGGATGATGCTGGAGGGCGAGCCCCGCGCCCTGATCGCCGAGGCGTTCGGCGTTCAGATGGAGGTGCTGGTCGAGCTGCTGGCCGAGCCGGACGCCGCCGGCGAGCTCCGTCTGGCCGCCGAGGGGCTGGTCCGGGCGACCCGTCGCGCCCATCTGTGGACCCGGCTCGACGTCGACGGCTACGCCGCCGCCGGCCGGCTGGACAAGCGGTTGCGCAAGGCCGGTCTGATTCCGCGGGAGATCCGGGTTCGCCAACCCTCGCTGCAGAACCTGTTCACCCTGGTGGCCGAGCGAAAGCAGGCGGCATGATCGGGCTGGAAATGATCCTGGCCATGGTGCGGGTGATGGCCCTGGAGCTATGGCGCGACCGCGCGGCCCTGGTCATGACCTTTCTGCTGCCGCCGCTGGTGTTTCTGATCTTCTCGTCGGTGTTCGCCGGCGCGACGGGCGAAGACATCAAGCCGAAATTGGCCGTCGCCGACCTGGCGCAGACCGAAACCACAGGCCGGTTGCTGAAAGCCCTGCTGGCCAGTTCGGAGATCCGCGCCGAGGCCGTGACCCCGGCGACGATCGCGGCGGTGCGGGCCCGGGTGAAATCGGGTCAGGCCGATGCGGGCCTGGTGCTGCGGGCCGATCCGGCGGCGGCGGGGCGTCCGTTCCTGATCATCGCCGACCCTGGCCGCGCGGTCGCCGCGCCCCTGGCCCAGGCCCGGGTGCAGCAGGCCCTGGTGCGGGCCGCGCCCGACGCCGCCCTGCGCCGCAGCGTCGACCAGATCCGGCCCGCCATCGGCGATCTGACCGCCGATCAGGTCGACAATCTCGACATGGCCGCCAGTATCCTGAGAGCCAAGCCGCCCGAGGCGACCGCGGGCGACCTGTTCGATCGCGAGGACCTGCTCGGGGCCCGCAAGGGCGGGGCGGTGATCGCCTATTACGCCGGGGCGGTGTTGATCCTGTTCGCGCTGTTCTCGGCCATGCAGGGCGCTCTGGGGCTGATGGACGAGCGGCGCAGCGGCGTCGCCGATCGGCTGCTGTCCGGCGTGGCGGGCATGGGCCCGGTGATCACCGGAAAGTTCGTCTTCCTGGTGGGGCAGGGGCTTGTCCAAGCCGTGATGATCTTCGCGACCGCCCAGATCGTCTATGGCGTGGCGGTGGTCGGACACCTTGGCCTGTGGCTGCCCACCACCCTGGCGACGGCGATCTGCGCGGCCGGTCTGGCCCTGGGGCTGGTCTCGATCTGCCGGACGCGGGAACAGGCCCAGATGCTGTCGACCTTCGTGATCCTGATCCTGGCCGCGATCGGCGGCAGCATGGTTCCCCGCTTCCTGATGCCGGCCTGGTTGCAGACGGTGGGCTGGTTCACGCCCCACGCCTGGGTCATTGACGCCTATCAAGGCATCCTGTGGCGCGACGCGACACTGTCGGGGGTGTATAAGGCCTGGGGCGTGCTGACCGCCTCCGGCGTGGTGGGTTTGGCCTTGGCCCAGACCCTGGCGCGACTGTCGCGGCGATAGGACCGGTAATGACGACCCTGGCGTTTGATCTTGTGCTGTTCCTGGCCGCCTTCGCCTTCATGGAAGGCTTCGCCTGGGTCACCCACCGCTATGTGATGCACGGCTTCATGTGGGTCTGGCACAGGTCGCACCATGAACCGCGCGACGGGCTGTTCGAGCTGAACGACCTGTTCGCGGTAGTCTTCGCCGCCCCGGCCATCGTGGCGATCTATTTCGGCGTCCATGGCGCGCCCTGGCTACTGCCCGTCGGCCTGGGGATCACCGCCTATGGCATGGTCTATTTCGGCTTCCACGACGGGCTGGTGCACAAGCGGTTCAAGGTGCCGTTTGGCAAGTCTGCCTTCTGGAAGCGGCTGATCCAGGCTCATCGGATCCATCACGCGGTTCATACCAAGGAAGGCGCGGTGTCATTCGGCTTTCTGTTGGCCATGCCGGTGCGTGAGCTGAAGGCCAAGCTGAAGACCCAAGGCGTCGAAGCCTAGATTTTCGACCACATCCGCGGGCGTTCCGGCGGCTTGACGGCTCGGTCCCAGACCGCCGAGCGCAGGGCGATGATCCCGCCCTCCAGCGCTCGCCACAGCTTCATTCGGCCGCTGACCACCACCCGCTCGTCCCAGGCCTTGGCGCCTTCGCGGACCACGTCCAGGCCGATCTGGCGATAGACGCCCCGCGCCGCCGCTATGGCCCAGGCACAGCGGACGGGCAGGTCGCGCAGACCCCAGCGGGCCGAGGCGTAATAAGGCTCGGCCGCGTCCACGAGACGCTTGGCCATCACCGCGACGGCCTCGCGATGGGTCGGATCGGCGACGGCGGTTTCGGGCACGCACAGCTCGGCCAGCCAGGCGCGGGGCACATAGATCCGGTCATTGCGGGCGTCCTCGACGATGTCGCGGGCGATATTGGTCAGCTGGAAGGCCAGGCCCAGGTCCTGGGCGCGGCGCAGGATGGCCAACTGATCGGGCTTCACCCCCATGACCAGCGCCATCATCGTCCCGACCACGCCGGCCACCCCCCAGCAATAGTCGAGCAGGTCATCCAGCGTCTGGTAGCGGCGGCCTTCGACGTCCATGGCGAAGCCGTCGATCATGTCCAGGGCGTAGCGCTTGGGGATCTGGCGGCGCTGAGCCACGGTCTGGAAGGCGGCGAACTGCGGATCGCTGGGCGGTTCGCCGGCCAGGGCCGCGCGGGTCTGGGCGTAGAGGGCGGCCAAGCGCGCCGGGGCGTCCTCGACCGGGCTCATGCCATGCCCCAGGGTCTGGCCGTCGATGACGTCGTCGCAGTGGCGGCACCAGGCGTAGAGCATCTCGGCGTCGGCGCGGGTTTCCGCGTCGAACAGGGCGGCCGCGGCGGCGAAGCTCTTGCTGCCCTTCTGGATCGCCTCGCGGCTCTGGAGCTCTAGGTCGCTCACGCCGCCTCTGTCTGGAAATCGTCGATCATCAGCCCCGCCGTGGCCTTGGCCGAGCCGACGACGCCCGGAATGCCCGCGCCCGGATGGGTGCCGGCCCCAACGAAATAGAGGTTGGGAATGACGTCGTCGCGATTGTGGGTGCGGAAGAAGGCGCTCTGGGTCAGCAGCGGCTCAAGCGAGAAGGCCGCGCCGTTCCAGGCGTTGAGCTCGGTGGTGAAATCATCCGGCGTGAAGATCCGGCTGGTCACCAGGTCCCGCGACAGGTTGGGGATGTAGCGATCCTCGAGATACTTCAGGATCTTGTCGCGATAGCCGGGGCCTTCCTTGTCCCAGTCGATGTCGGCGGTCTCCAGATTGGGCACCACCGACAGGACATAGAAGCTGCTGCAGCCGGGCGGGGCCATGCCCGGATCGGTCGCGCAGGGCGAGTGCAGATACAGCGAGAAATCGTCGGCCAGACCATCCTTGTTATAGATATCGCCGATCAGCTCGCGATAGCGCGGGCCAAAACAGATCGTGTGGTGGCGGATCTCGGGATGCTCGGCCTTGAGGCCGAAATAGATCACGAACAGCGACGGGCTCCAGCGCTTGTTCTCCAGCGCCTTGCCGACCTTCTTGCCGCGCGGATCGTCGACCAGCAGCTCGCGATAGGTGTGCATGACGTCGGCGTTCGAGGCGACCGTGTCGAAGGCCTCGAAGTCGCCTTTGCTGTTGAGGATGCCGGTGACCCGGCCGTCCTTTGTCGTGATCTTTTGAACGGGTGCGTTGAGACGCAGCGTGCCGCCCAGATCCTCGAACAGGCGGACCAGACCGCGGATCAGCGCGCCGGTGCCGCCGCGTGGGAACCAGACGCCGCCGCGGCGCTCCAGGGCGTGGATCAGGGCGTAGATCGACGAGGTGGCGAACGGGCTGCCGCCGACCAGCAGGCTGTGGAACGACATCGCCTGACGCACGTGCTCGTCCTTCACGAAGGACGAGACCTTGTCATAGACGCTGCGCCAGGCCTGCAGCTTCATCAGGGCCGGGGCCGAGGAGATCATGCTGCGGATGTCGAGGAACGGCACCGCGCCCAGCTCGACATAGCCCTTCTGATAGAGCTCCTCGGAATAGGCGTGGAACTTGCGATAGCCTTCGACATCGGCCGGATTGCGGGCGGCGATCTGGCGGTCCAGCTCGGCCTGGTCGTTGACGTAATCGAAGACGTCGCCGTCTTCCCAGACCAGCCGGTAGAACGGATTGACCGGCATCAGCTCGACATAGTCCTCGATCTTGCGGCCGCTGAGCATGAACAGCTCCTTGAGGCAGTCGGGATCGGTGATCACCGTCGGGCCGGCGTCGAAGATGAAGCCCTCGTCTTCCCAGACATAGGCGCGGCCGCCGGGCTTATCGCGGCCCTCGATCACCGTGACGTCGAACCCGGACGATTGCAGGCGGATGGCCAGCGACAGGCCGCCAAAGCCGGATCCGATCACGGCCGCCCGAGGTTTGGGATGAGACATGCTGCTTAGTCCTCGATCACGGAGCGCTCGCCCAGATAGCCCAGGGCGGCGGCGATAGGTACGGGCGGTTTGCCGATCAGGACGCGCGCCTTGTCCCAAAGCGTTAGCTTGCCGGCATAGAAGCGCTGGATCAGCGGCGCGCGCAGCCGGTAGAATCGTTCGAGCACCCTGTAGCGCTGGTCCGGCGCGCAGGCCTTGAACAGCATCCTGTTGAGCAGACGGAAGAAGCGTCGCTTGCGCCAGCAGGCCTTTGAGTGCTCCTCGACCCGGGCGCGGATCGCGGCGCTGGACAGGGTGGGCAAGGCGGCGATCTGGTCGGCCAGATGGGCGGCGTCGGGCAACGAGTAGCCGGTAGTCGGGTGGAAGAGGGCGGCGCGCAGGCCCACCTCAGCTACCTGGGGCCGGGCTTCGCGCCAGTAGGCGTCGATGTCGCCCGCCAGGGCGATCGGCAGGACGCCGTGCTCCTCGCGCTCGACCTTGGCGATGGTCCAGCCTTGCTCTGCGGCATAGGCGGTGATGGCGGCGCGCAAAGCGGCATGGTCGAGGTCGGGCCCGTCGCTGTAGCGGGTGTCTTCAATCAGCAGGCGCGTCGCGTCGAGCGGCAGGACGTAGAGGAAGCGATAGTCGCCGTTCTGCGGGACGGTGGCGTCCATGATGATCGGACGGGTCAGGCCGTGGGGCGCCGTCAGGCGAACGCCCAGGCCGAGGAATTTCTGCCAGCCCAGGGTCAGGCTGCGACTGCGGCGCGGTCCGCGTCCGTCGATCACCGCGCCGGCCGCGAGCCGTCGGCCGTCGGCCAGGGTGACCTCGTGCGGCGTCACGTCCAGCACGGTGGCGCCAAACCACACATCCTTGCCGAGAGCCGCGGTGACGGCGTCGTGCAGACGCTTTGAGGTTATGGCCAGATAGGGCGTATCGAGCGATCGGCGATGACCTGGGAAACGGACATCATATCCGACCCAGCGATGGACGATCAGCGGGCGAAGCCAGGCGCTGATTCCGGGGCTTACGTCGGTCTCAAAATGGCACCAGGTGTGCTCGCCGCCGATTCGCTGGCCGTGTTCCAGGATGATCACGCGCAGGTCGGGGCGCATGGCCCTGAGCCGCAGCGCGATCAGGCCATTGGCCAGGCCGCCGCCCACCAGGACG
>JAHINZ010000420.1 GCA_018895795.1 Alphaproteobacteria bacterium | reverse complement strand
ATTCTGGTGCTCGCCGGACCCGCCCTGGCGCAAGAGGCCCGTCACCGCTTCAACATTCCCGCCCAGGACGCGGTCCCGGCGCTTCAGGCCTATGCCAAGCAGTCGGGCAAGCAGGTTCTGTTCCCCTTCGACGCGGCGACGGGGCGCAAGACCCCCGCCGTCATCGGCGACATCGCCGACAGTGACGCCCTGACGCGCCTGATCTCGGCCGCCGGCCTGGAAGTCGCCTCCAACGACGGTGTGACCATCACCCTGCGTCCGGCCGCGGCCGCGCGCCCCCAGCCTCTGGCCGCTTCGGGCGGCCAGACTGACGAGGATATGGCCGTCGTCGAGACCGTCGTGGTCGTCGGCTCGCAGATCCAGGGCGCCAAGGCCAACGAAGCGCTTCCGGTGACGCTGATCGACGAAAAGCAGATCATCGCGACGGGCGCGGTTTCCGGCGACGAACTGTTCCGCTCGATCCCCCAGGCGGGCGACGTGCAGTTCCAGGAAGCCCGAACGACCGGCAACCTGAACGACGCGCGCGGCGATATCGCGTCGCTGAACCTGCGCAGCCTCGGCACCGGAAACACCCTGGCCCTGTTGAACGGCCGCCGCGCCGTACTGGCGCCTGGGACCCAGACCGAGAATTTCGTGCCGGTCCAGACGGTCAACACCAACGCCCTGCCGGTGGCGGGCGTGAAGCGGCTGGAAGTGCTGCGCGACGGCGCCGCGGCGATCTACGGCACCGACGCCGTGGCCGGCGTGGTCAATATGGTGCTGGACACCAAGTTCCGCGGCCTGCGCGTCGAGACCCAGTTGGGCGGCTCGGAAGGCACGGGCTATCGCGAAGGCACGTTCAACCTCAAGGCCGGCACGCGCCTGGAGGACGGCACCCGCCTGACGTTCTTTGGCACCTACACCGGCCATAGCCGCATGATGGCCAGCGATCGCGACTACGCCGCCAGCGAAGATCACCGCTCGCAGATCGCCGGCACCCCCTGGGCCGGCAATACCAGCTTCGACAACCGCTCGACCTCCAGTCCCTGGGGTTCGTTCACGCTGATCCCGTCGTCCACCGCGGTCAAGCAAGGGACGGCGTCCCTGACGACTTCGGGCGTCTTCCACATCGAGCCGACCAGCAACACGGACGCAGGCTGCTCCAGCACGGTTCTGGCCGGCAATCTGTGCATCAAGTCGGGCACGATCACGGGCACGGCCGACCGGGCGCTGCGCTATGACGAAAACCCCAACCGCACCCTGAAGGGCGGCCTTGAGCGGACGAACCTGTTCTCGACGGTCGAGCACGATTTCGGCGATATCACCGCCTATGGCGAGCTGGGCTACTACCACGCCCTGTTCACCGGCTCGCGCGAGCAGTCGGCCCCGATCTCGTCGGCCCCGATCAGCATCGCCGCCAACGCCTACTGGAACCCCTTTGGTCCCGTCGGCAGCCCCAATCGCCTGGCCAACCTCACGGGCTTACCCGCCGCCGGGGTGGCGATGAACATCACCACCTATCGCCCGATCGACACCGGCCCGCGCACCTATACGGTGACCGACGACAGCTATCGCGCGCTGGGCGGCCTGAAGGGCGAGTGGAACGGCTGGAGCTGGGATTCGGCCCTGCTCTATTCGGAAGCGCGCACCAAGGACACCACGCACAACGCCATCAGCAACACGCGCTTCCAGCAGGCGCTGAACCGCACCACGGCGGACGCCTACAATCCGTTCAACGGGGGCGACGTGAGCAACTATTCGGGCGCCGACGCCACGCCCAACAGCGGCGCCACGATCAATGCGTTCCTGATCGACGTCTATCGCAAGGGCAAGACCTCGCTGGCGCTCGGCGATTTCAAGGTGTCGAAGCGGGACCTGTTCACCCTGCCGGCCGGCAATGTCGGCTTCGCGGCCGGCGCCGAATGGCGCCGCGAGACCTATCTGGACGACCGCGACGACCGCCTGGACGGCACGACCAAGTACACCAACACCGTCACCGGCGTGATCTACGACACCGATGTGATGGGCGCTTCGGGCGCGGGCGACGTCTCGGCCCATCGGTCGATCAGCTCGGCCTTCTTCGAATTCGCCGTGCCGGTCATCTCGCCCGAGATGAACATCCCGTTCGTTGAAGAGATCAGCCTGCAGATCGCCGCCCGCGACGAGCACTATTCGGACTTCGGCAACGTGCTCAAGCCCAAGGGCGCCATCCTGTGGAAGGTCGGCTACGGCTTCGCCTTCCGCGGCTCGGTGTCGCAAAGCTTCCGCGCGCCGAACCTGCCGCAGTTCTACAGCGACGGCTCAACCGTCTCGAACACCCGCACCGACTATGCCGCTTGCCGGATCAATACGCCGGCCACGACCACCTGCTCCAGCGCCAGCACGCTGGAAGTGCGGAGCGGCAACGAGAACCTGAAGCCGGAAGAGGCCGACAACGCCACCGTCGGCTTCGTATATCAGCCCACCTTCATCCCCAGCGACTATGGGCGACTGATCGTCACCACCGACTTCTGGTCGATCCGCGAGAAGAACGTGATCGGCATCCTGGGGGGATATAACCAGATCGCCTATGACTGGCTGCTGCGCCAGAGCGGGTCCTCGAACCCCAATGTCGTGCGCAACGACCCGGTCGGCGCCAGCACGGTTGGCAATATCGCCTACATCAACGATGTCTATGCCAACCTGCAGCCGCGCGTGGTTCAGGGTGTCGACTTCACCGCCGACTACGATCTGAACGACACCCCGTGGGGCGATTTCGGCCTGACGCTCAATGTCGCCAAGCTGCTGAAGTACGACCAATCGGCCAGTCCGATCGAGGCGCTGCTGCAGGAGTCGGTCGCGGCGGGCAAGCTGACGGGCGTTTCGATCGCGTCGGCGGGCAACCAGATCAAGAACAGCGGTTCTCCGGAGTTCCGGGCCAGCGCCAGCCTGACCTGGCGCAAGGACGGCTGGGGCGCCGGCGCCTTCGTCAACTATGTGGGCGAGGTCTATGACACCGGCCCCGCCCAGGTGAATGGCCAATACTACCCGATCAACGACTGGACCACGGTCAGCCTGTACGGTCAGTACGCGTTCAAGGACGGCCGCTTCGACGGCTCGACGGTGCGCTTTGGCGTGCGCAATGTCGGCGACAAGGACCCGCCCGTCACCTCGTCGAACTTCGGCTACATGGGCTCGCTCCACAACGCGACAGGGCGCTACTGGTACGTCAACGCCAGCAAACGCTTCTAGCCCTGCTTTCCCGGTTCTTGCCCCCTCCAAGGCCGGGAACACCGCAGGACGACGCTTCACCTCCCCCGCGACGCGTCGTCCTGCACCCCTTCTCCATTCCGGCGAGGCGTGAATGAAGCCCTTTAGACTTGTCGCCCTTGGCCTTGCGGCCCTGTCCGTATCGGCCGCCGGCCTGCCGGCCTCGGGCTGGGCTCAGAGCAAGCAACTGCTCGAATATCCCAGCATCCATTCGCCGGTGGTCGGTCAGAAGGGGATGGTGGTCAGCCAGAACGCCATCGCCACCCAGGTGGGCGTCGATATCCTCCGTCAGGGCGGCAACGCCGTGGACGCCGCCGTGGCCACGGCCTTCGCCCTGGCCGTGACGCTTCCCCGCGCCGGCAATATCGGCGGCGACGGCTTCATGATGGTTCACATGGCCGCGACGGGGAAGACCGTCTTCATCGACTATCGCGGCGTCGCACCGGCGGCAGCGCGCTTGGACAGCTTCGTCGACGCCAACGGCAAGGAGCGCGACGCGGTCTCCTCCGTCGGCTACCAAGCCCCCGCCGTTCCGGGCACGGTCGCCGGTCTTTTCCTGGCTCAGAAGACCTATGGCAAACTTCCCTGGAAGGCCGTGGTCGAGCCGGCCTTCCGACTGGCCAATCAAGGCGTCGCCCTGTCGCCGGACGAGGCCTTCGTGTTCAGCTGGGGCAGGCAGCGCCTGTCGGTCAGCGAGGCGGGCAAGGCCGCCTTCTACAAGCCGGACGGGGCGCTCTATGCGGCCGGCGAGACCCTCAAGCAGCCCGATCTGGCCTGGTCGCTGCGCCAGATCGCCGACCACGGCGCCGACGCCTTCTATCGCGGCGAGATCGCCAAGCGCCTGGCCGCCGACATGAAGGCCCACGGCGGCCTGATCACCGAGGCGGACCTGGCCGCCTACAAGCCTGTCGTGCGCGAGCCGCTGGAAGGCGCGTATCGGGGTTTGAAGGTGCTGACCTCGCCGCCCGCCAGCGCCGGCGGCGCGACCCTGCTCGAGATGCTCAATATCCTTGAGCAATTCGATCTGAAGGCGTCCGGACCCGGCTCGGCCAAGACGCTGCACCTGATGGCCGAGGCCATGAAGCTGGGCTATGCCGACCGCTACAAGTATCTGGGCGATACGGATTTCACCAAGGTTCCGCTGAGGGGCTTCACCTCGAAGGCCTACGGGATCGAGCGCGCCAAGCTGATCGACCCCGACCACGCCACGCCGGCCAAGGCGATGGGGGCGGGCGATCCCTGGGCCTTCGAAAGCCCCAACACCACTCACTTCTCGATCGCCGACGCCGAGGGCAACGCGGTTAGCAACACCTTCACCCTGGGGGCTGATTTCGGGTCGGGCGTCATGGTGGCGGGCGCGGGTTTCATGCTGAACAACCAGATGAACAACTACGCCCATGAAGCGGCCTGGAAGGCGCGGCGAAGCGGCGGGCCGATCCCCCCCAACGCCATGGAGCCGGGCAAGCGGGTTCTGTCGACCATGATGCCGACCATGATCTTCAAGGACGGCAAGCCGTGGCTGATCACCGGCACGCCGGGCGGCAGCACGATCATCGACACGGTGCTGCAGGTGATCGTCAATGTGGTGGACTTCAACCTCAATGTCGCCGAGGCCACCCATCAGCCGCGCATCTTCCAGAACGCCAGCGACGCCCTGGAGGTCGAGCCCAACTTCAACCCCGACACGGTCGCGGCCCTGAAGGCCATGGGGCACCCGATCAAGTCCGACGAGACCATGGGCAGCGCCCAATCGATCATGCTCGACAAGGGTCTGTTTCTGGGCGGCGCCGATCCCCGTCGGCCCGGCGCGGCGGCCATCGCGCCCTAGAAAGGGCGAGGGTTCAAGTCGAGGCCTCTGACGCTGGGGGGGCGTCAACATACAAGTGAAAGACCGAGCCCTGACCCGGCGTGCTCTCGACGCCGATTTCACCGCCCATGGCTTCGGTGAGTTTCTTGCAGATGGCCAACCCTAAACCGGTGCCGCCATGGCGGCGCGTGGATGACGCATCGACTTGCGAGAAGCGTTGAAACAACAGGGCGCACTGCTCTTCATCCATTCCCGGCCCGGTGTCCTCGACGCGAATATCGAGTGTTTGTCGAGTTTCGTTGTAGTTCAACTTCAGACGTACAGTTCCCTCATCGGTGAATTTCACTGCGTTTCCGATCAGGTTTAGAAGAATCTGACGCAAACGATCCGTATCAAGGGTGACGGAACTCGGAATATTGATCGCCGGTTCAAATCTTAGACAGATTGATTTTTCCTGGGCCAGTAGGTTGAACATCAACAATGTGTCCTCGGCGACTGCGACGACGTCCGTAGTCTGAGGAGAGATTGTCATCTGACCCACCTCAAGCTTGGAGAAGTCGAGGATGTCGTTGACGATCGACAATAGGGTGGAACTTGCGCCTTTGACGCGGCTCACCATCATTCGAGACGTTTCGGTAAGGTCGTTGCGGTTGGCCAGCAGGCTCGTATAGCCGAGAATAACCGTCAAGGGCGTGCGTATTTCATGGCTCATATTGGCGAGGAATTCGGCTTTGATTGCGCCGGCAGCTTCGGCGCGGTCACGTTCTGCTGACAATAGTGCATTGGTCTCTTGAAGTTTTTCTTCAGCCTTTTTCAGATCGGTGACGTCGGTAACAAGCACATGAAAGCCCTGCACACGCCCATAGGCGTCGATGTCCGGAACGTAATTTGACAATGTGTGGCCGACTTCGCCGGAGGGCTTAACCAGTGTTCGAGCAAAATTCTGGCGGCGCCCGTCCAGCGCCGCGCGAACGTGTTGCTCGTTTTTCGCGAACAGCGCCTCGCCCAAGAGCTGCGGCAGCGTTATGTTCAGCATGTCTTGGGGTGTCTTGCCGAACCACTCTCCATAAGCGGCGTTCGAAAAGCGGCAGCGCAGGTGGGTGTCCCAGTAGGCAACCAGTCCAGGAAGGTTATTGGTCAGTCCACGTATAAACCGCTCCGCGGTCACGTGCTCCGTGACGTCCTGAAAGGTCCCCACAAGCTCCACCACCGCGCCGTCGTCGTCTTTTCGGCAAGCGCCGCGCGCGAGGATGTGCCGCTCCGAGCCATCCGGGCGGTTGATGCGCGCCTCCAGGGTGTAGTCCACCCCCTCGGAGACGGCGCGACCCACGTGGTCCGCCAGGACCTTGGCGTCATCCGGGTGATAGCGTTCGAGCACGCCTTGCAGGGCAGGCGGCTCGGAAGTCGGTTCGTAGCCATGAATGATATAGGTCTGATCTGACCATGTCGTGCGATCGGTCGCCACATTCCATGACCAGGTGCCTACGCCGGCCATGTCTTCGGTCAGCTTGAGCAAGGTTCTCTTCTGGGCGGCGACGCTGGCGATGCGGTCGCGTTCGCGACTTGCAAGCCGCAAAATCAAGGCTTGCATGACGCAATTCGCGATCGTCTTTAGTCGTTTATTGTCGTGGCCGGTAAAAGACTTGCGGGCCACTGTATCGATTACGCATAGAGTCCCGAGACGATATCCGTCTGGGGTTACTATTGGGGCGCCGGCGTAGAAGCGGATGTCAGGTGGCCCAGCCACGAGGGGATCGTCGCGGAACCGGTCGTCATTCACGGCGTCGAGTACAACGAACACTTCATCTGAAAGCATGGCATGCTGGCAGAATGAAATATCTCGCGCGGCGAAATCAACACGCAGTCCGATGCGGGCCTTGAATCCCTGGCGCTCTTCGTCGACGAGGGAAATCAACGCCATCGGCGTATTCAATGTCTGCCCCCATTGGCACGCCTGTGGCTATTCTTGTTACCTTCACCCCTGATGGCTTTATAATCTTGCTTAGATACATTGCCGTTGCTTCGCCTTGAATGTTGGGGCT
>JAHINZ010000419.1 GCA_018895795.1 Alphaproteobacteria bacterium | reverse complement strand
TATTTCAAATCGGCCGAGACGCGCGGCAAGATCACCAATCTGGCCTATTCGCTGGGTCTGACCGTGGGCGCCGCCGGCGTTCTGTCGGACGTGCAATGGGGCGGTCCAGCCTTCAAGGCGGGCCTGACCCAGGGCGTGACCCTGGTCGCCGTCAATGGCGAGACCTATGACGCCGACAAGCTGAAGGACGCCATCAAGGCGGCCGCCAAGCCGGAAAATCCCCTGGTCGAGCTGTTGGTCAAGGACGGCGAGCGCTACCGGACGGTCAAGATCGACTATCGCGGCGGGCTTCGCTATCCGCGCCTCGAGCGCGTGGCCGGAACCCCGGCGCGTCTGGACGACATCCTTGCGGCGCGTAAATAGGACCAAGGTCCAACGACGAGAGCAAGCCGCGCGAGATCGGACTCGCGTGGCTTGCTCTAGGTTTCTGTTTTCGCATCGCTTTGGCGGAAAACCGGCATCCACTTTTCAGCGTGATGCTCTAAAATGCGACTTGCGACAAAATGGCGAAGTGTCGGGAAGCCGCCTTTGGCGTAGGGTCGCTGTATTCAATGTCTCCTCATTGAATATCCCAGTGAAAGGGCTCGCCGATGCCCAGGCGAGCCCTTTTTCGCGTTTGGACGCCTGGCCTTGCCCGTCGCGCTCAGGAGATGATGAGCATCCGTCGGCTGACGACGACCCAGCGGCCCTCCGACTTGCGAAGCAGATACAGATAGACACCGCCGCCGAGCGAACCGCCATGAAACGTCACCTGAGCGAGCGCTTCGTCGCCGGCCGGGCCGATGATCGGCAAACCGATCGTGACCGTTCCGGATTGAACGGGCGGAGGCCCGTCGCTCTTGGCCCGCGCCAAGCCCGCCGGGGCTCTGGCCGGCGGTTCAAGCTGGCCCTGACCTATCGCCTGGGCGAGCTGAACTGATCGACGCCAGCGTTATCGGCCACCTTGACGACCTCGGCGGGGCGATGGACTGATCCCCCGGTATTTTCAGTCTCAAGGGCCCTCGCATGTCGAAATTCGATCCCAAGCTCGACCGTCGTCAGATCATGATGGGCGCCGCCGCGGCGGCGCTGGCGACCGCGCTGCCGGCCCAGGCCTCGCCGGCCGGCGAGGGGCTCTACAAGATGTTCGACGCCTTCTTCGATCAGGACCTCAGCGACAGCCCCGAACAGGCCACCAATCTGGGCCTCGACACCGGCCCCCATGCCGACGCCCGCGCCAAGCT
Source organism: Alphaproteobacteria bacterium (assembly GCA_018895795.1). Lineage (GTDB taxonomy): Bacteria > Pseudomonadota > Alphaproteobacteria > Caulobacterales > Caulobacteraceae > Caulobacter. Next base: position 5,439 of record JAHINZ010000419.1, on the reverse strand, counting down.
GGGCGACCGCTCGATCGCCGGCTGGATGAAGGACCGGGCCGAGCCCGCCCAGCGCGTCAAGCTGCTCAAGACGCTGGACCGCAAGGCCATGACCGGCGACGACGCCGTCAATTACGACACCGCGATGTTCCAGTATGAAAGCCGCGCCGGGGCCGCGACGTTCGACTATGGCGCGATCAGCCAGCCCTTCGTGGTCACCCAGCTGTATGGCTCCTACACCCAGGTGCCCAGCTTCCTGGACAGCAAGCACGCCATCGCTTCCAGCGCCGACGCCGACAGCTATCTGTCGCGCATGGCCGCCTTCGCCACGGTGCTGGACCAGGAGAGCGAGCGGGTCGCGGCCGACGCCGGCAAGGGCGTGATCCCGGCCGACTTCATGCTGGACAAGGCCATCGCCCAGCTGGGCAAGTTCCGCGGCCAGGCGCCCGACAAGAACGTCATGGTCGCCTCGATCACCCGGCGCGGGAAGCCCTACGGCGACTACGAAGGCCAGGCCTCGGCCCTGCTGACCGGCTATGTCTATCCGGCGCTGGACCGCCAGATCGCCGCCCTGACCGCCGCCCGCGCCAAGGCCACGCACGAGGCCGGCATCGGCCGGCTGAAGGACGGCGACGCCTTCTATGCCGCCCTGCTGAAGATCTACACCACCACCGACAAGAGCCCCGACGAGGTCCACCGCCTGGGTCTCGAGGAGGGCGCGCAGATCAGCGCCAAGATGGACGAGATCCTGAAAAAGCGCGGCATGACCCAAGGCAGTGTCGGCGAGCGCGTGGCGGTGCTGAACGCCGACCCGGCCCAGAACTATCCCAATACCGACGAGGGCCGGGCGCGGATGCTGGCCTATTGCAACCAGCTGATCGCCGACCTGCAGCCCAAGCTGCCGCAATGGTTCGGCGTCACGCCCAAGACCCCGGTCGAGGTGCGCCGGGTGCCGGTCTATACCGAGGCCGGCGCGGCGGGCGGCTATTATGAGCGTCCGGCCCTGGACGGCTCGCGGCCGGGGGCCTTCTACATCAATCTGCGCGACACGGCCGAGCGTCCGCGCTGGTCGCTGCCGACCCTGACCTATCACGAGGCCGCGCCAGGCCATCACTTCCAGCTGGCCCTGGTGGCCGAGAGCAACCTGCCCAGGCTGCGGCAGAACATGGGCTTTTCGGCCAATACCGAGGGCTGGGCGCTCTATGCCGAGCAACTGGCCATGGAGATGGGCCTCTATGAGGGCGACGACCTGGGCCTGCTGGGCATGTATCAGGCCCGCCTGTTCCGGGCCGGCCGCTGCGTGGTCGACACCGGCATCCACGCCAAGGGCTGGAGCCGCGAAAAGGCCATCGCCTACATGGTCGACACCGGCGGCGAACCCGAGGGCCGCATCACCAGCGAGATCGAACGCTATTGCGCCCGGCCGGGCCAGGCCTGTTCCTACAAGGTGGGCCACACCGTGTGGGTCAATGCCCGCGAACGCGCCCGCCAGCGCCTGGGCGCCAAGTTCGACATCCGCCGCTTCCACGACAAGGGCCTGCTGACCGGCCCCGTGCCGTTGACGGTGCTGGACCGGGTGCTGGACGGCTGGACGGGCTAGAGCGGTCCCGCTCGCCGCCGCCTCGGCGGGGCGGCGAGGACGGTCATTGACCTATAATCTATCGATGATAATTTATCACTGATAGATTACGGGGTCGATCGATGCGCGCTCAAGATTTGGTCGTGGAAAGGCGCTGGGCGCTCATCACGGGAGCCTCTGACGGCATAGGCCGCGCCTTCGCGGTCGAGCTGGCCGCCCGGGGCTATGGCTGTGTGCTGGTGGCGCGAAGGGCGGAGCGTCTGAGGGCGGTCGCCGAACAGATCGGGCCGGGCCGATGCCGGATCCTGGCCGAGGACCTGGGCGATCCCGCGGCGATCGGCCGACTGGCCGACGCCACCGCCGACCTGTCCGTCGACCTTCTGGTCGCGGCGGCGGGTTTCGGAACGTCTGGGCCCTTTGTCGACGCCGACCTTCGATCGGAGCTCGACATGATCGACGTCAATTGCCGCGCCGTCGCCGCGCTGGCGCATGTGTTCGGTCGGCGGATGGTCGCGCGGCGGCGCGGCGGCATCATCCTGTTCAGCTCGCTGCTGGCCTTTCAGGGGGTTCCGCGCAGCGCCAACTACGCCGCGACCAAGGCCTATATCCAGACGCTGGCCGAGGGGCTTCGTCCGGAGCTGAACGCCTTCGGGGTGGAGGTTCTGAGCGTCGCGCCCGGACCGATCGCCAGCGGCTTCGCCGCCCGCGCCGGTCTCAGCCTGGGCCTGAGCCAGACGCCCGATGTCGTCGCCCGGCAGGCCTTGGCGGCGCTGGGTAGAATGACCACGGTCCGTCCGGGCTGGCTGTCCAAGCTGCTGATCGGCGCCCTGTCGAGCTTGCCGCGCGGGGGCCGCACCTGGGTCATGGCCAAGATCATGGCCGGGATGACCAAGGCATGAGCGCGGTTTTGCGACTGCCGCTTTGCGAACGCGCGTGGTGGCTGGCTTCGGCGGCGCTGCTCGCCACATTCGCCGTGATGTGGGCGGTGTCGCTGATCGATCGGCGCGTCCTGGACGGCGCCAATGTCTGGGCCAAGCCGATGAAGTTCGCCCTCTCGGTGGCCTTGCATCTGGCGACCCTGGCGCTGGCGGCGCAATTCCTCAGCGCCGACTGGAGAAACGGCGCGCTGCTGGGCGTCCTGGCGATCGCCTCGGTCGTCGCCGCGATCGGCGAGGTCGGCTACATCGCCTGGCAGGCCGCGCGCTTGCAGGCCTCGCATTTCAATGTCGGCACGCCCTTTCAGGCCGCCCTGTACGCCTTGATGGCGTTCGGCGCGGTGGTGCTGGTCGCCGCGTCCGGCGGCGTGGGTTTCGCGGCGGCGGTTGACGGGCAATCGGACTATTCAGCGCCGGTTCGCCTGGCGGTGTCGATCGGCCTGATCGCGGGGACCGTGCTGACCCTGATCACCGCGTTCCGGCTGGGCGGAAACATGAGCCATCATGTCGGGATCGAGCCCGAGGGGGCGTTGCGCATGCCCCTCACCGGCTGGTCGCTGACGGTGGGCGATTTGCGGCCCGCCCATTTCCTGGCCACGCACATGATGCAGGCCGTGCCGATTTTCGGCGTCGTCGCGGCCCGGCTGCTGCCCGCCGGCGCCGCGGTGATCGCCGTGCTCGTGGTCGCGGCGGCCTGGACCCTGGCGACCTTCGCGATGTTTTCCATCGGCGTCGCCGGGCGGCCGTTCACGGTGCTGATCGGGCGCTGACCCCGTCCGGGCCAGCCGGCGCGGGCCAGCACGCTCGCGACCCCGTCGCCCCAGCCTTGGGGCGCGCCTGACCATCAAATGAGACCGCTACCATTCTTTTCTTGAGTGGTCAGATAACCTCCCCCATAGTGGGTTCAAGGCGCGCTCCAAGCCGCTGCCAATGACGCCATTTCCGGGGAAACGAACCAGATGACCCACGCTATCACGCGCCGCACGCTGGGCGTCAGCCTGGCCGCCCTGGCCGCCGCCACCACGCCCGTCATCGCCAACGCCGCCGCCAAGGCCATGGGCGACAAGCCGCTGTACAAGGACCCGACCCAGCCGGTCGAGGCGCGGGTCAAGGACCTGCTGGGCCGCATGACGCTCGAGGAAAAGGCGGCCCAGCTGATCGGCATCTGGCTGACCAAGGCCGCCATCCAGACGCCGGACGGCGAGTTCTCGGCCGAGGCCGCCGGCCAGAGCTTCCCCAACGGCCTGGGCCAGATCTCGCGCCCGACCGACCGCCGGGGTCTGAAACCCGCCACCGTGGTCGACGCCGCCGCCGGTGCCGAGGACGGCACCAAGGGCCGCAACGCCCGCGACACCGCCCGTTACACCAACGCCGCCCAGAAGTGGGCCGTGGAAAAGACCCGGCTGGGCATCCCCCTGCTGATGCATGACGAGGCCCTGCACGGCTATGTGGCGCGCGACGCCACCAGCTTCCCGCAGGCCATCGCCCTGGCCTCCACCTTCGACACCGAACTGGTCGAGAAGATCTTCTCGCTGGCCGCCAAGGAGATGCGCGCGCGCGGCTCCAACATGGCCCTCGCTCCAGTCATCGACGTGGCCCGCGATCCGCGCTGGGGCCGCATCGAGGAGACCTATGGCGAGGATCCGCACGTCTGCGCCGAGATCGGACTGGCCGCCATTCGCGGCTTCCAGGGCAAGACCCTGCCGCTGGCCAAGGACAAGGTGTTCGCCACCCTCAAGCACATGACCGGCCATGGCCAGCCCGAGAACGGCACCAATACCGGTCCCGCCCAGATCGCCGAGCGCACCCTGCGCGAGAACTTCTTCCCGCCGTTCGAGCGGGCGGTGACCGAGCTGCCGGTGCGCTCGGTGATGCCCAGCTATAACGAGATCGACGGCGTGCCCTCGCACGCCAACCACTGGCTGCTGACCGACATCCTGCGCAAGGAGTGGGGCTATCAGGGCTCGGTGCAGAGCGACTATTTCGCCATCAAGGAGCTGATGGCCCGGCACAAGCTGACCGACAAGCTGGCCGACACCGCCGTGATGGCGATGCACGCCGGGGTCGATGTCGAGCTGCCGGACGGCGAGGCCTATGCGCTGCTGCCGCAGTTGGTCAAGGACGGCCGCGTGCCCCTGGCCCAGGTCGACGCCGCCGTCGCCCGGGTGCTGAAGATGAAGTTCGAAGGCGGCTTCTTCGAAAATCCCTACACGGATGAAAAAGCCGCCGACGCCAAGACCGCCACGCCCGAAGCCGTGGCCCTGGCCCGCGAAGCCGCCCGCCGCGCGGTGGTGCTGCTCAAGAACGACAAGGGCGTGCTGCCGCTGAACGGCAAGGCGATCAAGCGCCTGGCCCTGCTGGGCACCCACGCCCGCGACACCCCGATCGGCGGCTATTCCGACGAGCCGCGCCATGTGGTCTCGATCCTCGAGGGGCTGACCGCCGAAGCCAAGGCCCAGGGCTTCCAGCTGGACTATGCCGAGGCCGTGCGGATCACCGAGCGCCGCGTCTGGGCCGCCGACCCGGTCAATCTGGTCGATCCGGCCGTCAACGCCAAGCTGATCGCCGAGGCGGTCGAGGTGGCCAGGAAGGCCGACGTCGTGGTCATGGTGCTGGGCGACAACGAACAGACCAGCCGCGAGGCCTGGGCCGACAACCATCTGGGCGACCGCAACGATCTGGACCTGATCGGTCAGCAGAACGATCTGGCCAAGGCGATCTTCGACCTGGGCAAGCCGACGGTGGTGTTCCTGCTGAACGGCCGCCCGCTGTCGATCAACCTGCTGGCCCAGCGCGCTGACGCCATCATCGAGGGCTGGTACCTCGGCCAGGAGACCGGCAACGCCGCCGCCGACGTGCTGTTCGGCCGCGCCAATCCGGGCGGCAAGCTGCCGGTCAGCATCGCCCGCGACGTCGGCCAGCTGCCGATCTACTACAACCGCAAGC
>JAHINZ010000418.1 GCA_018895795.1 Alphaproteobacteria bacterium | reverse complement strand
TGCCCCAACCGCTGCACCGGCCGGGCTTCCTGATGGTGGGCGACGCGGCCGGGCTCGTCATGAACCTCGGCTACACCGTCCGTGGGATGGATCTTGCCATCCTTAGCGGCATCGCGGCCGCTCGAGCCGCGATCGAGACTGAGCGACCCGGGCAGGTGGGACCGGCGTACGGCCGGCAGCTGAGCTCTCTCGGCCTGGAGATGGCGATGCGGCAGGCCGCACGCTTTCCTCGCGGGGTGGGAATTGAGCGGGTGAGATCGCGCCAAGGCTTCACGGATTGGCTGGCCCGGAAAGCCCCTGCTCCACAGGCCGGGCGGCCGGGTTCGCCTTTCACGCGATCACCCTGAAGCTGTGACGGCGCCCAACCTGGGCGCCAAGAGCGCCTAAAATGGGCGTATACTTGCTTTGCTCAAATTCTTATACGCGGCAAAATGCCACATTGAGAAACAATGGCGCAATCATGCGCACTTGATTCTTCGTTAATTCGTCATGTGCGCAATCAACAGAGATTTTACCATGTATAGGATATTTTCACTATTAAGGTTGTTACTTATAATAGCGACGTGGCTAATTATCATAGTGCCGTTTTCGGTATGGGTTTTTTCGGTTTATGTTGTAAAGTTTACAATTCAGACTTACGAGCGCCTCTCGCGCAAAAGTAGCGTTTCACTTGAAATGCCTGAATGAAAACACTCACTTTTCTTGCGCTTCAAACAAACATTCGGCGTCAATTTCATTGATTCGAATATTTGGATTAAACCGATGATCAAATCTCCATCTAAATCAGAATCGCCTCTGAAAGATCTCAGCAATTCCGCGCTTAGATCAAGATTCAAAATGGACGATAGCAACTGCAAGTACCATTCAAGGCATTTGAAAGTCGGATTGCCGCGCATGAATCCAAGAATGCAAACAAATTTTTCATTCAACGATCTAGTACACCATATCGATTTGGAGCAAATCGAAGACGAAAATTTGGATAAATCAAAGATTTTGTATAGATGGATAGGATTATTTCTATCTACATTGATTAAGCGTAGGAATTACTACTCGGGCGATCTTGACCAATTCATGATCCACATGGTTCTCGTTTTGGGGGAAATCAAGGCGATGAACGTGGCCGCCGATGCGCGGTCGCGCAGCGCGGCGCCGCCCGCCGCGGTCCGTGGAGTAAACGTTCAGAGTCTGTCCGACATCACGCGCATTCCGCGAGAGTCCGTGCGCCGTAAACTGACAATGTTGATCGAGTCTGGCCTCGTTCGCCGGAACGCGGACGGCCTGCTTTACGTCGGGCCCAGCAGCGACCTCAATGCCTTCTTCGAAGACCTGTCGCCTCTTCTGAGGAGCGGCGCGCGCCTGACTTGATGCGGACCGCCAAAGAGCCTGAGATCAGCGCGCCCGCGCCGTGCGGCCGGATCGTTCCGATTGTGTCGGAAGCTGCTGGTCCTGCGTCCGCCCTCGCCAAAATCGCGCGCCTTTCGACGATCGCTCTCAGGACAAGCGGAACAGCGGTCGCCCGCAGGCCCTACGACAGGACGTCGCCGCCGCATCCGGCGCCCAGGCGAGGAGCCCGGTCAGACACTCAGGGCTTGAGCAGATCTTCCAGCGCCTGGGCGCGGCGAGCGGTGTGCTCCAGATAGCAGTTCTGCATATAGATCGGCGCGATGGTGCCGCCACTCAATGCCCGGACCGTCGCGCAGTCGGCATCGCGAAACGTGATCCAGGCCCGCTGGGCCTTCAGCAGAGCGACCTTGGCGGGCGTATTGTCCGCGATGTCGGCCATGTCCGCCTTGTAGGCTTTGTTCAGTCGGGCGTCCTGAACCTTGATCTCGGCGTCGCCGCAGCCAAGAATCCCGTAGGTGTTGGAGTTGGCCGGCTTGGCGAGGCAAAACTCGTAGGCGGGACTGAGCTTGACGCCGTCCTGGGCTTGGGCCTGGGCCGCGAGCGGGATGGCCGCCAGCAGGGCGGCGGCGATCAGCGTCGTCCGGATAATCATGGGCTCGTCCTTGGCGGTCTATTGCAGGCCGACGCGGCCAATGGCGTAGAAGCGGTCAGAGCGCTGTTTGCGCAGCTGAGCGGCGTCAAGGCCCGACAGGGCCTTCAGCTCTTCCTCCAGCGCGTCGCCGACGGCCTTCAGCGCCGCTTCATGATCCGAATGCGCGCCGCCGGCCGGTTCTTCGATGATGCGGTCGACGATGCCCAGCTTGATCAGGTCCTGAGCGGTGATCTTCATCTGGTCGGCGGCGTCCTTGGCCCGAGCGCCGTCGCGCCACAGGATCGAGGCCGCGCCTTCGGGACTGATCACCGAATAGATGGAGTGCTCGAGGATCAGCACCTTGTTGGCGCCGGCCAGGGCGATGGCGCCGCCGGAACCGCCCTCGCCGACGATGGTGGCGATCATCGGGACGCCCAGCATCAGGCCGCGTTCGGTCGAGCGGGCGATGGCCTCGGCCTGACCACGCTCCTCGGCCCCCAGGCCCGGATAGGCGCCGGCGGTGTCGACGAAGGTGATGACCGGCAAGGAAAAGCGCTCGGCCATGTCCATCAGCCGCACGGCCTTGCGATAGCCCTCGGGGCGAGCCATGCCGAAATTGTGCTTCAGGCGCGTCGTCGTATCGTGGCCCTTCTCGTGACCCATGACCACGACGGGCTGACCCCGGAACCGGCCCAGGCCGCCGACGATAGCCTGGTCGTCGGCGAATTTGCGGTCGCCGCGCAGCTCGACGAACTCGTCGATCAGGCCCGCGAGATAGTCCCGCAGGTGGGGTCGCTCGGGGTGGCGGGCGACCATGGTCTTCTGCCAGGCGTCGAGATGGGCGTAGGCCTCGACCCGCAGGGTCTGGGCGCGATCGCGCAGGGCCTGGATCTCGAGCTCGAACGCGCCGGGCCCAGCGGTCTCGGAGAGCTTGCTCAGCTCCTCGATCTTGCTTTCCAGGTCAGCGATAGGGCGTTCGAAATCGAGATAATGGGCGGCCATGGAGTCTCAACGTCGCCGTTTACGAAAGGGTGCGAACCTAGTGGCTGCGCGATAAAAAGGGAACCGGCTTTGGAACGTTCCGCGTCGCGGCGGATTCATCCCCAGGACCGTCCCCAGATGTGTCGCGAGAGAGTCTTCTTTGAAGACTCAAAACTCTGGAGAATCGCGACATTTGGTCCTATGGTCGACTTCTGGCTGGTTGTGAACGAAAACCGGCGCCCCGCGGCCCCCGCCCATCGAATATGGCTCGGACCCGCCTGTTGAGAACCGAGTTCCCATGCAGGTGTTCACCTTCTTCTGCGTTGAATCCGACGGCTCTGTTCCGCGCTTCGACGTCTCGCCTCTGGCCGACGACAACGCCGCGCGCCAGCGGGCCTTCGAGTTGATCGACATGCACCACCGCTGCGACCTGATCGAGGTCTGGCGCGGCGCGACGCGCATCTTCGACGTGCCGGCCCAACGATCGGCCGCCGCCTGATATTCATCGAACGATGAAACCTGGGCGTGCTAGGAGCTATTTCCGGTAAGGGCTTTGCCCCTGAAACCGGAGGCTGCCATGGACGCCCTCGTCGCGACGAACCCGCTCCGGGCCGCGCCGCTGATTCCGCCGGCGCCTCGCGTTCATCTCCGCGATCTGCCGGACTGGCGCATCGCGACTGGCATGACCTCCAACAGCTTAGCCATCTGGAGCCAGCGGGCTTTCGAAGAGCCCGTGATGCGCCGCCGTGTGCTCGGGATCGACACCCTTCTCATCAACGACCCCGACGCGGCCCGCGCCCTGCTGTCAGCGCCGCTGGGCAGTCACATCCGACCGATCGCCGCCGTGCGGCCCGTGCTGCCCTTCACCGGCCGAGGCTTGCTGCTGGCCGAGGGCGA
>JAHINZ010000417.1 GCA_018895795.1 Alphaproteobacteria bacterium | reverse complement strand
GAAAGCCGGGGCCCAGATTCAGCCTGAGCGTTTGGGGATGACCCGCCTTGCGACCTTGCCGGAATACTCCCGGCTCTGGGTTCGATCTGGGCCCCGGCTTTCGCCGGGGAGAGCGGATTAGAATGATGAATCAACTAAAAATCATCGAGCTCTAGAACAGGCCCAGCGAGCGCGAGGCGAGCGAGGACGGCAGGACGCGGCGCACGGACTTCAGCTCGGTGCGTTGGTCGCGGGTCAATTCGGCCCGGACGTCGGCGTTGAAGTCCGTGATACAGGCGCGAACCGACAGGCCGCGCAGCTTTTCAGCAACGGTGCGGGCGGCGCAGACCTGATGGGCGGCCGTGTCCACGCGGTTCATGAACTCGGCGGCGTCGGCGGGACGCGACAGGCGAAGATCGCCGATCTGGATCCGGACCTCGGGCTGACCGCGCTCGGCGGCGTGGGCGGCGGCCAGGCCGACGATCGGCGTCGCGGCCAGGGCCAGGGCGGCCACGGCGGCCAGGCGGGTGATGAACTTGCTCATGTGGAAACTCCCTCGATGGTGCGCGGTCGGCGCGTTGTCTTGAGCGAGGGTTTAGAACCAGGTTCGGCGAAAAGCCCGTTACGTCGGGTTCATGACGTCGAATTAAGTCTATGAAAGAACAGTAATAATCCAGCGAAATGGGCGAGGTCGATCAGGCCGCCGCGAAGTCGCGGGCCGAATGGATCTGGCTCTGGCGGATCGGCAGGACGAAGCTGACCGTGGTGCCTTCGCCGGGCGTGCTGGTCATGTCCAGCGATCCGTCATGCATTTCGATCAGCGACTTGGTCAGGGCCAGGCCCAGGCCGGTGCCCTGGGTGGTCTTGGACAGCTGGCTTTCCACCTGCTCGAACGGCCTGGCCAGGCGCGCGAGGTCTTCCTTGGCGATGCCGATGCCGGTGTCGGTGACCGAGACCCGCACCCGCTCGCCCAGTGGATCGCGGCGCGTCTCGGCGCGGATCGTGATGCTGCCGGCCCGAGGGGTGAACTTGATGGCGTTGGACAGCAGGTTCAACAGCACCTGCTTGACGGCGCGATAGTCGGCCTCGATCTCGGGCAGGGGCGGGAAGTCGATGACCAGCTTCAGGCCGGCGGCCTCGGCCCGGTTGCGGACCAGGCGCACCGCGTCCTCGGCGACGTCTTCCAGGGCCAGCGGCTCGAACTTCAGATTCATCTTGCCGGCTTCGATCTTCGACATGTCGAGGATGTCGTTGATCAGAGCCAGCAGATGCTGGCCGCTGTTATGGATGTCGAGGCTGTAGCCCTTGTAGCGCGGGTCGCCCAGCTGGCCGAACATCTCGTTCATCATGATCTCGGAGAAGCCGTTGATGGCGTTCAGCGGCGTGCGCAGCTCGTGGGACATGTTGGCCAGGAACTCGCTCTTGGCCTTGTTGGCGCCCTCGGCCTTGACCTTCTCGGTCTCGTATTTGCGAGCCAGTTCGGCCAGCTGCTCCTGGCTGCGCTCCAGACCGTTGACGGCGCTTTGCAGTTGCTCCTCGTTCAGGCGGCGCGCTTCTTCCTGGTTCTTGATGGCGGTGATGTCGGCGGCGGTCATCACCAGGCCGCCTTCGGCGGTGCGGCGCTCGCTGATCTGGATCCAGCGGCCGTCGTTCAGCTCGGCCTCGCGCACGCCCTTGGCGCCGTCCGGGCCCGGATGGTCCTGCTTGATGGCCAGGGCCGCGAAGCGGTTGACCTCGGCGCGCGGGGCGCCCGGCTTCAGCAGCTTGGGTTCCAGATTGAAGACGCTGCGGTAGTTGCGGTTGCACATCAGCAGACGGCCCTGGCGGTCCCACAGCACGAAGGCTTCGGAGACGCTCTCGATGGCGTCGCGCAGGCGGTTTTCGGCGGCCTGGGCGCGGGCCTGGGCCAGGCGCTCCTCGGTGACGTCCAGGGCCACGCCGATGATCCGGACATAGCCGTCCTCGCCGGGCTTGCCGAAACCCTGGCCCCGGGCGTCGATCCAGATCGAGCGACCGCCCTGCTGGGTGGCGGGCACGCGGAAGGAGACGTCGAACGCCCCGTACATGGCGGCGTTGGCCAAGGCCTGGCGAACGCGTTCGCGGTGATCGATCGAAATGCGGTCCAGCAGTTCCTGGCCGGACACGACGCCGCCGCCGCCCCAGCCGAACATCGCGCCGGTCACGTCCGAGACGAACACCTGATCGCCGCGCAAGTCCCATTCCCAGATGCCGCAGCGGGCGGCCTCGACGGCGAGGCGGAAGCGCTGCTCGCTGTCGACGAATTCGCGATGGGCGACCTCGACCTTGCGGCTCTGCAGCATCAGCAGCAGGGCCAGGGCGATGCCGACGGCCAGCGGAGCCAGCAGGTTCAGGGCGCCGGCCATGACCTGGCGATCCATGTTGGCCACCGTGCGCGACGGCGCGCCGGCCACGGCCAGCAAGGCGCCTTCGGCCAGGGGTTCGACGGCGACGTCCAGCATCGCGCCGTTGGGCGCCTGGCCCCGCAGGGCGGCGGTCTGGCCGCCGACATCCCCCATCGACAGGGCGAAAGCCTCGCGGAAGGTCGTCATGCCCTGGGCGGCGCGTCCCTGCACGGCCAGCAGCCGGCCGTCGGGCAGAGCGATGGCTCGGGCGCCGCCTTTGCCGGGATCGTTTAGAAGGCGCGAGGGATCGCCGCTGGCGATGATGAAGCCGCGTCCGGCCGAGGCGTTGGCGACATAGAGGCGGCCGCTGTCGCCCGCGGCCCCGATCCACAAGGACCGCCCGGAGGCCGCGGCCGCGCGGGCGGCGGCCTTCCAGTCGGCGGCCGGGTCGCGTCCGGCGAGGGCCTGGACGCCGGTCGGCGAGGCCACGGCGACCGCCATGGCTTCACCGCCGCTGGCGCGCAGGGCGATCTCGGCGGCGTCGATGGTGGCGGTTGGATCGCGCTGCAGGATGTCGGACGCCGCCGACAGGCCGGCGCGTTGGGCGGCCAGATTGGCCTCGATGCGGCTGGCGACCAGGCTGGCCTCGGCGGCCAGCGGCGCGCCGCCCGGCGCCATCTCGGCCTCCTGCTGCAGACGCTTGACCCCGAAGGCGGTGTAGACGGCCAGAAGCAGCAAAGCCGCGAGGATGGCGATGCGGACATAGGCCTGCGACGGCGAACGCGCGGTCATCGACCGCACGGCGCCGGCCACGGACGGCCCGGCTTCCGCCGGCCTTCCGGGTTTCGCAGCCCCAACTCGCAAACGCGCGGCTCCCCTAGATCCAGCCGACGGGCTGGCGCGATGTCACCGGCGAGTCACTTCGCCAACAGGTGAATCTAACGCACCGCCAAGGGCCGCGTCACGGACGATCCGTCAATTTGGCGGGGTATGAGCCTATTGGTCGCAAGAGCGCCGCCGCCGAAGCGGCGCTGCTGGACCGATCGGGGTTAATCCAGCGCCTTGGTCGCCAGTTCGAGCACGTTCTTGGACAGTCCCGGATGGCTGGCGACGCTTTGCAGGGCCTCGCGCATCTGGGCGCCCAGCGCCGGGACGTAGCGACGCCAACTGCCCAGGGCCTCGACCAGCCGCGCGGCGGTCATCGGGTTGTAGGCGTCCACGGCCAGGATCTTCTCGGCCAGGAAGCGATAGCCCGCGCCGCTGGGGTCGTGGAACCGGGCCGGATTGAAGTTGGCGAAGGTCGAGACCAGGGCCCGGAAGCGGTTGGGATTGCCGGCGTCGAAATCGGCGTGACGGGTCAGGGCGATGATGCGCTCCAGGGCGTCGGCCGAGGGATCACGCGCCTGGGCCGCGAACCACTTGTCCAGCACCAGCGGCTCGTCGCGCCACTGGGCGTGGAAGGCCGCCAGCGCCGCGTCGCGCGGTTCGCCGCCGATCTGCACCAGGGGCGACAGCGCGCCCATGGCGTCGGTCATGTTGGCGGCGGCCTGGAAGTGACCGACGATCCGTTCGACATTGACCGCGTGCGGATCGGCCGCCAGCAGGTCGGCGCAGGCGTTGCGCAGGGCGCGCTTGCCGGCCGCCGTGGCGCTGGCCGAGAACTCGCCGGCGACCTGCAGATCGCCATGCAGCCCGCGCAGCAGATCGCCCAGATGCACCGCGATGCGGCCGCGCAGGGCGTTCCGCGCCGCGTGGATCGCCGCCGGATCGGCGGGCTCCAGGGCCAGGGACAGGTCCGGCTCGCTGGGCAGGGCCATCAGCAGGGCCTTGAAGGCCGGCTCGGAGGCCTCGTCGGTCAGTGCGCGACCCAGGGCCTCGGCATAGCGCTCTTCGCCGACCTCGTCGGGGTTTCCGGCGGCGCGGGCCAGGATCAGGTCGCGGGCCAGGGTCTGGCCGGCTTCCCAGCGGTTGAACAGGTCGGGATCGGCCGCGAACAGGGTGTAGCGATCGACCGGGCGGGCGTCTGTGGTCAGGTTCACCGGCGCCGAGAAGCCGCGCAGGGCCGAGATGACGGGCGGCTGGGCCACGCCGCTCCAGCGCACGGTCTTGGTCGCGCCGTCCAGCACCACGACCTCGCTGTCGCGCAGCGGCGCGCCGCCGGCGTCGAGCAGGCCGATGGTCACCGGGATCGGCAGGGCGCGCTTGGTCGGTTGGCCCGGGGTCGGCGCTGTGGCCTGGGTCAGGGTCAGCTCCAGCGTCTGGGCGGTGTCGTCATAGGCGCTGGTCAGGGTCACGACCGGCGTGCCGGCCTGTTCGTACCAGGCGAAGAAGTCGGTCAGATCGTGGCCCGAGGCGTCGGCGAAACAGGCGATGAAGGCCTCGACCGTGGTCGCCTGGCCGTCATGGCGCTCGAAATAGAGGTCGGCGCCCTTTCGGAAGGCCTCCGCGCCCAGCAGGGTCTTGAGCATGCGGATGATCTCCGCGCCCTTCTCATAGATGGTCGCGGTGTAGAAGTTGTCGATCTTCATATAGCTGGACGGCCGAACCGGGTGGGCCAGGGGGCCGGCGTCCTCGGCGAACTGTCGGGCGCGCAGGGCCCGCACGTCCTTGATCCGCTGGACGGCCGCGCCGCGCTGATCGGCGCTGAAGCTCTGGTCGCGGAAGACCGTGAAGCCTTCCTTCAGGCACAGCTGGAACCAGTCGCGGCAGGTGATGCGGTTGCCGGTCCAGTTGTGGAAATATTCATGCGCCACGACCGCCTCGATGCGCTCGTAATCCATGTCGGTGGCGGTCTCGGGATCAGCCAGCAGCAGGGAGCTGTTGAAGATATTCAGCCCCTTGTTCTCCATCGCCCCGAAATTGAAGTCGCGCACGGCGACGATCATGAACAGGTCCAGATCGTATTCGCGGCCGAACGCCTCCTCGTCCCATTTCATCGCCCGCTTGAGGCTGTCCAGGGCGTAGGCGCCGCGCGGCGCCTGGCCCGGATCGACGAACACCTTCAGCGCGACCGTGCGCCCGCTCAGGGTGACGAAGCTGTCCTCCAGCACGTCCAGCTCGCCCGCCACCAGGGCGAACAGATAGGCGGGCTTGGGGAAGGGATCGTTCCAGACGGCGAAGTGGCGATTGCCGTCCAGGTGTCCGCTGTCGATCAGGTTGCCGTTGCTGAGCAGGTGACGGAACGCGGCGTCGGCCTCGATCCGCGCCGTGTAGCGGCTCAGCACGTCCGGCCGATCGGGGAAGAAGGTGATGCGCCGGAAGCCCTCGGCCTCGCATTGCGTGCAGAGCAGGCCGTTGCTCTCGTACAAGCCCATCAGCGCCGAATTGGCGGCCGGCGCGATCT
>JAHINZ010000416.1 GCA_018895795.1 Alphaproteobacteria bacterium | reverse complement strand
GGGCCGACAGCGGATCGCGCACATGGGCGTCGAAGCCTGCCGAGACCAGGATCAGGTCGGGCGAGAAGCCGTCGACCTTGTCCATCAGGCCCGAAAACCCCGCCCGCCAGAGTTCGGACGACGCCTGGGGCGGCACGATGGCGTTGGCGATATTGCCCAGTCCCGTCTCGGACGGGTCTCCGGTGCCGGGATACAGCGGCGACTGGTGGATCGAGGCGAAGAACACGGTCGGATCGTTCTCGAAGGTCGCCTGGGTGCCGTTGCCGTGATGGACGTCGAAATCCACGATCGCCACCCGCTTCAGGCCGCAGGTCTGGGCCACGCGCGCCGCGATCGCCACATTGGAGAACACGCAAAACCCCATGGCCGTGTCGGGTTCGGCGTAATGGCCGGGCGGTCGCACGGCGCAGAAGGCGCGTTTGGCCTCGCCGGCCGCCACGCGCCGCACCGCCGCCACCGTGGCCCCGGCCGCCCGCCGCGCGGCTCGCAGACTTCCGGGCGACAACACGGTGTCCGGGTCCAGGGCGAATTGGCCGGCACTGGGACCCGCGGCGAGCACGCGCTCGATGAAGCTGGTGGGATGCACCAAGGCCAGATCGGCGAGGTCGACCAGGGGCGCTTCCAGGGTTTCCAGATCCAGATTGGGATCATCCTCCAGCGCATCGATCACGGCCCGCAGGCGCTCGGGACGCTCGGCGTGATCCTGGCCCGGCCGGTGGTCGAGCATGTCGAGGTGCGTGAACAGCGAGAGGCTCATGAGCCGAGGGTATCGCGGACCGCGATTGGACGAAACGGGCCGATCAAGGTTATCAGGCGCAATATGAGCCTTTCTCTGCGCACAGCCGCCGTCGACGACGCCGATACGGTCTCCAGCCTGGGGGCGCGGACCTTCAGCCAGACCTTCGGTCACCTCTATCCGCCGCAGGATCTGGAGACCTTCCTGGCCTATGCCTATGGCCTGGAAAAGACCCGTGACAGCCTGGCCGATCCGCACGCGGCCACCTGGCTGCTCGAAGACGGCGGCGAGGCGGTCGGCTACGCCCAGGTCGGCCGCTGCGACCTGCCCCACCCGGACGTCAAGCCGGGCGACGGCGAGCTGAAGCGGATCTATGTGCTCAAGGAACACCAGGGCGGCGGCGAAGGCTCGCGGCTGCTGACCACGGCCCTGGCCTGGCTGGAACAGAACGGACCGCGCACGCTGTGGATCGGGGTGTGGTCGGAAAACCTGGGCGCCCAGAAGCTGTACGCCCGGATGGGCTTCGCCAAGGTCGGCGAATACGTCTTCCCGGTCGGCGAGACCCAGGACCAGGAGTTCATTCTGCGGCGAGACTCGCCCCCTCCGCGCTGACGCGCTCCTTCCCCGGAGGGGGAAGATGATCCCGTCTTCCCCCTCCGGGGGAGGACGACCGCGAAGCGGTCAGGAGGGGGCGTCCGGCGCTGACCAGTTGCGTCTCGATAGAGAACCCTCCACACTCCGAACATCTGTTCGAAAGCCCGCGCCGATGTTCCTTCGCTTCTTCTCCGAGCTCCGCCAGGCCAAGGTGCCGGTGTCCCTGCGCGAATATCTGATGCTGATGGAGGCCTTGGACAAGGACGTCATCGACCGCTCGGTGGAGGACTTCTACTTCCTGTCGCGCGCCACCCTGGTGAAGGACGAGAAGAACCTCGACAAGTTCGACCGGGTGTTCGGCCATGTCTTCAAGGGCCTGGAAACCGTCAATGACGGCATCGCCGCCGACATTCCCGAAGAGTGGCTCAAGGCCCTGACCGAGAAGTTCCTGACCGACGAGGAGAAGGCGGCGATCGAGGCCATGGGCGGCTTCGAGAAGCTGATGGAGACCCTGCAGGAGCGCCTGAAGGAACAGAAGAAACGCCACGAGGGCGGCAACAAGATGATCGGCTCGGGCGGCACCAGCCCGTTCGGCAACAACGGCTACAATCCCGAAGGCGTCCGCATCGGCCAGGACAAGAGCCGCCACGGCAAGGCCGTGAAGGTCTGGGACAAGCGCGAATACAAGAACCTCGACGACAGCGTCGAACTGGGCACCCGCAACATCAAGGTGGCCCTGCGCCGCCTGCGCAAATTCGCCCGTCAGGGCGCGGCCGAGGAACTGGACCTGAACGGCACCATCCGCGGCACGGCGGAAAAGGGCTATCTGGACATCCAGATGCGCGCCGAACGGCGCAACAGCATCAAGGTGCTGATCTTCTTCGACATCGGCGGCTCGATGGACGGCCATATCAAGCTGTGCGAGGAGCTGTTCAGCGCCGCCCGCACCGAGTTCAAGAACCTGGAATTCTACTATTTCCACAACTGCCTTTACGAGTCGGTGTGGAAGGACAATCGCCGCCGGCAGGTGGAAAAGATCCCGACCTGGGACGTGCTCCACAAGTTCCCCGCCGACTACAAGGTGATCTTCGTCGGCGACGCCACGATGAGCCCCTATGAGATCACCTATCCGGGCGGCAGCGTCGAGCACTGGAACGAGGAGCCGGGCGCGATCTGGGTGGAGCGCGTGGCCGACATCTATCAGAGCTGCATCTGGCTCAACCCCACGCCCGAACGGCACTGGGACTACACCCAGTCGATCGGGGTGATGAAACAGCTGATGACCGACCGGATGTTCCCGCTGACCATCGAGGGCCTGGACAAGGCGATGCGCGAACTGGTGCGGGGATAGTCTCCGGGGCCACTCGCCCCCTCCGCGCTTCGCGCTCCTCCCCCGGAGGGGGAAGATGAGGTCGGCGCGTTTCATCTTCCCCCTCCGGGGGAGGAG
>JAHINZ010000415.1 GCA_018895795.1 Alphaproteobacteria bacterium | reverse complement strand
GCGACCGTAGCACACCGCGGTGTTGCTCTGCTGCGCGTTAATGACGTGGCTGATGGGCAGGCGGGAGGTCAGCAGCCGCTGGCGCAATGCCGGGCCCGACAGCGCCTGCAGTTCGCCGGTGATGCTGCGTTCGATCAGGCGCGAGCCGAAGCCCTTGCGCGACGGCGGCTTGGGCGAGGGGCCGCCGATTTCACGCCATTCCAGCGACAGGCTCGCCGGATCCTCTATGGCCCATGTCACCTTCAGCCGGCCGGCTTGCGACAGGGCGCCGTACTTGGCCGCGTTGGTCGCCAATTCGTGGAACACCATGCCCAGGGCCAGGGCCACGCGGGCCGGCAACTGGATGTCGGGCCCGCGCATGGCCACGCGCTCCGGGCCGTAGGGGCTGAGCTCTTGCGACAGGATCTGACGCAGGCCCGCCCCCGCCCAGTGACTGTCGGTTAGGGCGTTGTGGGTTTTCGACAGCGCCATCAGGCGGGACTCGAAGGCCTCGGCGAACTGTTGCGGCGTGGCCGCGCGGCGCAGCGTCTGGTGGGCGATGGCCTGGACGGTGGCCAGGGTGTTTTTCACGCGGTGGTTCAGCTCGTCCACCAGCAGGCGCTGGCGCTCCTGGGTTCGGACCTGATCGGTGATATCGGCGCCTTCGACAAAGATGCCGGAGACCTCGCCGTCATCCTCGATGATCGGCTGATAGATCAGGTCGAGATAGCGCTCCTCCGGCGCCGCCCCTGGGACGCGCTGCAGAACGGCCTTGATCTCACGGCCCACGAAGGCCTCGCCGCTCGCGCGCACCGAGTCCAGCAGGGTGACGAAGCCCTGCTCGACCAGTTCGGGCAGGGCCTGTTTCAGGGGCAGGCCGACGATATCGCGATGGCCGATCAGTTGCAGATAGGTGTTGTTGACCAGTTCGAAAACGTGGTCAGGCCCGCGCAGCACCGCCATGAAGCCGGGGGCCTGCATGAACAGCTGGCGCAGTTGCCGGCTCTGGGCCTGAACGGTCTCGGCCCGCCGCAGAAGGTCATCCCCCAACATCGCCGCCGCCACGGGCGCCCGCGCGCCGAAGGCGACGTCTTTCAACCGCTGGATTTCGGTGATGTCCTGCGTGTGCTGCAAAATGTAGAGCGTCTCACCGTTGTCGCCGGCGATGGGCGTATGGGTGGCGCTCCAGATCCGGGCCTCGAATCCGCCGCCCAGATGCGGTGGGCGCTGGATGGCGTAGTGGATCATGGGCAGAAGGTCGATCTGACCACTGTCGCGGGCCCGGATCAGCGAGTCCTCCAGCCTTTGCCGGCTTTCGCCTGTCGCCGGAAAGGCCTCGAACATGCCGACGCCCCGCAGATCGTCCCAGGTCCGGGTCACCGTGGCCAGATAGGCCCGATTGGCCGCCACGAACCGCAGCTCGCGATCAAGCATCATGTAGGGACTTGGAATCCGGTCGAATACCGTTTGAAAATCGATCGGTCCCTGCATCAAGCCGCACCCTCCCCGCGCGCCAACAGCGACATAATGCCAGCTTGACCACAAAGGTTCCCACCTGGAGAGCGCGTTCCTGCCGTGAGAACGTTTCTCAATACGGGCGGGTTCGTTGACACCCCCGCCTTAAGGCTTAAATGCATGCCGCAACGCACAAAGGCTACTGGGGTTGGACCTGTCATGACCGACACGAGCCGGGGGCTGCCAGAGCGCCCGATGTCGCCGCATCTTCAAGTGTGGCGTTGGCATATCACGATGGCCTGCTCGATTCTTCATCGCGCCTGCATCATGGGCCTCTATGTCGGGGTTGTTCTTCTGGCGGGCTGGGCCCTGTCCCTGGCCCTGGGGCCTGACGCCTATACGGCCTATGTGGGCCTTCTGGGTTCGGTCATCGGCAAGCTGGTGATGATCGGCCTGACCTTCGCCCTGTTCTTCAACATCGCCTACACGATCCGCCAGAGCTTCTGGGACGCCGGCGTCGGCTTCGCGCTGAAGACCGCCGATCTGACGGGCGCCGCCGCGATCGCGTTCGCGGTGGTCGCCACGATCGTCACCTGGGTGATCGCCAACGCCGCGGGAGCGTTCTGAACCATGGCCGAACCTCACTCCGAGCGTTTTCGCACCCCGCTGTCGCGGGCTCGCGGCACGGGTTCTTCGCGTCACGGCGTCAGCCATTTCATGACCGAGCGGGTCTCGGCCATGGCTCTGGTGCCGTTGTCGCTCTGGGCCGTGTTCGCCGGCCTCAAGCTCGGCGCCGGTGATTTCGAGGCCTCGACCGCCTGGCTGTCCAGCCCGGTCAACGCCGTCCTGCTCTGCCTGCTGCTGGTCGCCGCCCTGATCCACCTTCAAGGCGCCGTCCAGGTCGTGATCGAGGACTATATCCACAAGTTCACGACCAAGAGCGCCTTGGTCATCCTCAATCTTTTCGTCTGCGTGCTCAGCGGCGCCCTGGGGGTCTTCTCGATCCTCAAGGTCGCCCTCACCGGAGCCTTTTGATGTCGGCCTACAAGTTCATTGATCACAAGTTCGACGTCGTCGTCGTCGGGGCCGGCGGCTCGGGCCTTCGCGCCGCGCTCGGCTGCGCCCAGGCCGGCCTGAAGACCGCCTGTGTCACCAAGGTGTTCCCGACCCGCAGCCACACCGTGGCGGCCCAGGGCGGCATCTCGGCCTCGCTGGGAAACATGGGCCAGGATGACTGGCGCTGGCACATGTACGACACCGTCAAGGGGTCGGACTGGCTGGGCGACCAGGACGCCATCGAATATCTGACCCGCAACGCGCCGGCCGCTGTCTATGAGCTGGAGCACTGGGGCGTGCCCTTCTCGCGCACCGCCGATGGCAAGATCTATCAGCGCGCCTTCGGCGGCATGACCAAGAACTACGGCGAAGGCCCGATCCAGCGCACCTGCGCGGCGGCCGACCGCACCGGTCACGCCATGCTGCACACGATGTACGGCCAGTCCCTGGCCCACGACACCGAGTTCTTCATCGAGTACTTCGCCCTCGACCTGATCATGGAAGACGGCGTCTGCCGGGGCATCACCGCCTGGAAGCTCGACGACGGCACCCTGCACCGCTTCCAGGCCCAGACGGTGATCCTGGCCACGGGCGGTTACGGCCGCGCCTACTTCTCGGCCACCTCGGCTCACACCTGCACGGGCGACGGCAACGCCATGGCGTTGCGCGCCGGCCTGCCGCTGCAGGACATGGAATTCGTGCAGTTCCACCCGACCGGCATCTACGGCGCGGGCTGCCTGATCACGGAAGGCGCGCGCGGCGAAGGCGGCTACCTGACCAATTCGGAAGGTGAGCGCTTCATGGAGCGCTACGCCCCGTCGGTGAAGGACCTGGCGCCCCGCGACATGGTCAGCCGCGCCATGACCATCGAGATCCGCGAAGGTCGCGGCGTGGGCCCGAACAAGGACCATATCTTCCTGCACCTGGATCACCTGGATCCGAAGATCCTGCACGAGCGCCTGCCCGGCATCTCCGAGACCGCCAAGGTCTTCGCCGGCGTCGACGTCACCAAGGCTCCGATCCCGGTGCTGCCGACCGTCCACTACAACATGGGCGGCATCCCGACGAACTATCACGGCGAGGTCGTCACCAAGTCGGGCGACAATCCCGACCAGGTGATCCCGGGCCTGATGGCCGTGGGCGAGGCCGCCTGCGTGTCGGTGCACGGCGCCAACCGCCTGGGCTCCAACAGCCTGATCGACCTGG
>JAHINZ010000414.1 GCA_018895795.1 Alphaproteobacteria bacterium | reverse complement strand
TGCTGATCCTGATGTTGCCGGGGGCCGCGGTCGGCATTTTCCTGGGCTGGGCCCTGGCGGCCTTGGTCCCGGGCAGCGCGGTCGAGCTGGCCGTGGGCCTGATCTCGGTGGTGTTCGCCCTGCAGCGCCTGTGGGCCGAACGGGCCGTCCAGGCGGCGGCCCGGATCGAGGCCACGCCCGGCCGGCCCTGGCTGGGCGTCCTGTGCGGCGCGGCGGCGGGCTTCACCAGCCAGATCGCCCATGCCGGCGGGCCGCCCTTCCAGATCTACGTGCTGCCGCGCCGCTTGCCGCGCGACGCCTTCATCGGCACCAGCGCCATCTTCTTCGCCGTGGTCAACTGGATGAAAGTCCCGGCCTATATCGCCCTTGGACAGTTCACGCCCAAGGTTCTGGCCACGGCCGGCGTGCTGCTGCCCCTGGCCATCGCCTCGACCTGGGCCGGGGTCTGGCTGGTGCGGCGGGTCCCGGCCGAGGGCTTCTATCGCGTGATCTATGTCCTTTTGGTCGCGGTCGGCGGAAAGCTGATCTTCGATGGCGCGCGGGGCCTGTTTTCTTGACGACCTGTCGCCATTTCCGCGCCATGATGTTGGTCGTTCTTGTGTCACAGGGCGCCGCTAGACTGATCCAATGACCGACATCATCACCACCCACTATCCGACTCCCGGCGCGAAGGTCGCCGATCTGATCGTGCACCTGGCCGGACTGGCCTGCGCGCTGCTGGGCGGCGGGATCCTGCTGGGCCTGGCCTTTGGGCTGGGCAATCTGGGACAGGTGGCGGCGGTCTCGGTCTATACGATCGGGTTGATCCTGATGCTGTCGCTGTCGACGGCCTATAATTTCGCCAAGGTCCGCTGGCAGCCGCTGCTGCGGCGTTTCGACCATGCCGGCATCTTCGTGATGATCGCCGCCTCCTATACGCCCTTCACCACCCAGAACCTGCACGGCTGGTGGGCGATCGGCATGACCACCGCGGTCTGGGTGGTGGCCGGGATCGGCGTGTTGGCCAAGCTGCTGCTGCCGGGCCTCGACAAGCGCTTCTGGGTGGGTCTGTACCTGGCCATGGGCTGGTTGGTGCTGGTGGCCATCAAGCCGATGATCGACGGCCTGTCCTGGGTGGCCCTGCTGCTGCTGGCCATCGGCGGTCTGGTCTATTCGACCGGTACGGTCTTCTATCTGATGCGTCGTCTGAAGTTCCGCCGCGCCATCTGGCACGGTCACGTGATCGGCGGCGCGGGGCTGCACTACGCCGCCGTTCTGGTCGGGGTGGTCCTGGCCGGCGCCCGGACGTGAGACGCGCTTGAGCGGTTCGTCCGACACCGGCGGCCGGATCACGCTTCAGGGACTGTTTCGCGACTGGCTCTCGGTCGACCCCCTGCGCGGCAAACGCCTGGCCACCCCGCCGGCCGACCTGGTGGCCGAGGTCGTGGGTTTTCCCGGCGTCCGCCTGACCGCCCATCAGGCCGGCCAGGCGATGAACGCGGTCGCAGACCGTCTGGCGCCCACCCGGCCCCTGCTCGGATGGGATGAGTTCAACATCCTGGCCCTGTCCGGCGGCGCGGCCGGCGGCGCGTTCGGGGCCGGCGCCCTGGTGGGTCTGAGCAAGGCCGGCAAGCGGCCCGACTTCGCCATCGTCACCGGCGTCAGCACCGGCGCCCTGATCGCCCCCCTGGCCTTCGTCGGCGACGCCTGGGACGCCCGGCTGGCCGACGCCTATGTCGGCGGCCACGCCGCCGAGCTGCTCAGCCTCAAATCCTTCGCCGCCGGCATGGGCACCGGGCTGTTCAAGGCCGAGGGCCTGGAGGCCCTGATCGCGCCGGTCGTCGACGAGGATCTGCTCCGGGCCGTGGCCGTCGAGCAGGCGCGCGGCCGTCGCCTGTTGATCGCCACGACCAATCTCGACAGCCAGAAGGCGTCGATCTGGGACATGGGGGCCATCGCCACGCACGGTGGCCCCGAGGCCCTGCGGCTGTTCCGTGACGTCATGCTGGCCTCGGCCTCGGTGCCGGGCCTGTTCCCGCCCAAGCTGTTCGATGTGGAAGCCGGCGGCGAGCGCTATCAGGAAATGCATGTGGACGGCGGCGTCGCCGCGCCGCTGTTCCTGATGCCCGACGCCCTGCTGCACTGGCGCAGCCTGGGCCAGCGGCTGCGGCGCGGTCGGGTCTATGTGATCGTCAACACGGTTCTGGACCCGCCGCCGCGCTCAACACCGCCTGGCGTGGCGTCGATCATGGGTCGCGGCTTTGACGCCATGCTGCGGTTCTCCTACCGCCAGGCGCTGAGTCTGGCGGCCGGCTTTTGCGCGCGCCACCATCTGCCGCTCAGCATCGCCTCGATCCCGCCCAGCTTCGACGGCTTCAACATGCTGCGGTTCGACACCGCGACCATGCAGCAGATCTTCGACGCGGCCCTGGACCTGGCCAGCCGCGACGCGCTGTGGACCAGCCCCGCCGCCGAAACCGGCGGCTGGCGCGACTTCTTCAAATGGCCGCTGACGCTGCCGCCGGCCAGTCCCGACCTGGAAGATCCGGAAGTCTGAGACCCCGTCGCCGATCAGCGCTTCAGATGGCGCGCGCGGAGCTTTTCGAGATTGGGCGGGTCGCTGCGGAAGTCGGCGGCCAGGCCCAGGCGCGCGTTGCACGACGGGCAGCGGACCGAATCCGCGTCGGCCAGATCGGGCGACGGGTCGAACCGCGCGCCGCAGGGCTTGCACTTCCAGTCGCCGACGGCCGGGGGCGGCGGAGGCGGCGGTTCGGGCGTCACGGGACGGGCCGGCCTGGCGATGCGCTCAAGCGGCTTGGGGCCTCCGGGGGCGGCGACGCCGCTCTTGAGGCTCAGGATCTTGCGGCGCGGGGGCTCGCTGTCGGTCATAACGGGCGCTATCGCACGATCTCGGCGCGGGACTCAAGCGCCGTGGAGTCTGTCGGGGCCGGCGAACCCGAGAAACCGGGTCGCCGTTCGAGGGGGCGGCGCGACGGGACGGGAGGACGGCGCACACTTTCGCCCCGCGCCCGCGACGCTTACCAGTGCGGCTTGAGGCTGAACGACAGGGCGACCATCGAGTCTTTTTGGGTGGCCATGCCCATGATCACGTCCTTGGCGCGCATTTCGCGATGGATATAGCCGAGCGAGGCCTGCATGGGCCCGCGCCGCCAGGCCACGCCGGCCTGGGAATCGCCGATCAGCTTGCTGTTGACGTCCGTGGTCAAGCCGGCGCGGCTCCAGTCGCCGTCCTGGCCGCGCAGCATGTTGAGGCCGACGGCGCGCCCGCTAGCCGCCGCGAAGATGTACCAGCGACCGCGGGGTCCAAAGGCCTCGTCGCCGTCGCGAAGACCTAGGGA
Organism: Alphaproteobacteria bacterium; assembly: GCA_018895795.1. Taxonomy (GTDB): domain Bacteria; phylum Pseudomonadota; class Alphaproteobacteria; order Caulobacterales; family Caulobacteraceae; genus Caulobacter. The sequence continues at coordinate 2,005 of JAHINZ010000414.1, read as the reverse complement.
GTCGCTGACGCGATCCTCGACATTCTTGCCGAGACGAACGGTGGCCCCGGCCTCGGCGGAGCCGCCGGCGCCCCCGAACCCGAAGCCGGCGTGCGGCGTCACATCCAGCGCGTATTTACCCGCCGCGAACTTCATCGCCGAGGGCCAGCCGCGCGTCAGGGTGACGTCGATGGCCTCGGCGTCGAAGGCGTCGGCGTCGGCGTCCGGTCGCGCCAGGGTCAGGGGCGCGACGGTCGCCACGCGCGACACGCTGGCCATTGAAACCGTGACTGAATCGACCGAGCCGGCCGTTTCGCCGACCACGAAGCCGTTCGAGCGCCAGGTGACCGGGCCGCGATTTTGATAATAGCGATCGGCGTCGAGCAGGCGCCCGTCCCCGTAGCCGGCGGCTGGAGACAGGGCGAATTCGCCCTCGACCCGCGCCTGGGGCGAATCCACCTCACGCGGCGCGAACCCCACCGCGGGGTCCGGGCGAATATCCCGAAGGCTCAGCTTCATCGGGACCGCGGGCGGCGGCGACGCCGCCAGTTTTAAAGTCGCGGGCGCGCCCTTGCCTGGCGCGGCGGCCACCCCATTTGCAAGCTTGGATGCAGGGATCGCCTTGCCGGCCTTCGGGGCGGCGAGAACCATGGACGTCGGCGCTATCGCCATGACCAAGGTCATGACGGTCAGGTGCAGCGCGGATATTCCAGTCCTATGGACCCGCACAGCGGATCTCCCCATCCCAATACCGATGAGCCTATCGCGTAATTCGCGGCTGTCCACCGCGACGAATGCTCACATGGTCAACAACACACGGACCGAAATGTTCCCGAAACGCAAACGGCGGCGGGAATTTTCCCGCCGCCGTTCTGCCGTCTGCATTCAGTGTGGTCGCCTTACTGGCAGGCGAGGCATTCCTCGTAGTCGGTCTTGATCGCGACATCGAAGCCGCCGGTCGATTCCACCGCCGTATCGGCGCCCGCATAGGACGCCCGTTGAACCGATTTTGAGCGCAGATAGTACAGCGACTTCACGCCGCGCTCCCAGGCCTGCCAGTGCAGCATGTGGAGGTCCCACTTGTCGACGTCGCCCGGCAGGAAGATGTTCACCGACTGGCTCTGGCAGATTTCCGGCGTGCGGTCGGCGGCCAGTTCGACCACCCAGCGCTGATCCAGCTCGAACGCGGTCTTGTAGACGTCCTTGTCGTCCTGGCTGAGGAAGTCCAGGTGCTGGACCGAGCCTTCGTTCTCCAGGATCGTGCCCCACACCGCGTCGGTGTTGTGGCCCTTCTCCTCGAGCAGCTTCTCCAGATAGGGGTTCTTGACCGCGAACGAGCCCGACAGGGTCTTGTGGGTGTAGATATTGGCCGGGATCGGCTCGATGCCGGCCGAGGTGCCGCCGCAGATGATCGAGATCGAGGCGGTCGGGGCGATGGCCAGCTTGTGCGAGAAGCGCTCCATCGAGCCGCGATCGGCCGCGTCCGGGCACGGACCCTTTTCCTGGCCGATGGTCAGGCTGGCCTTGTCGGCCTCGCGACGCAGATGCTTGAACATCCGCATGTTCCAGCTTTTGGCCAGGGCGCTCTCGAACGGCACGTTCTGGCTCTGCAGGAAGCTGTGGAAGCCCATCAGGCCCAGGCCCACCGAACGCTCGCGCATGGCGGCGTAGGCGGCCGTGGCGGCGGCGTCGGGCGCGCGGTCGATAAAGTCCTGCAGGACGTTGTCGAGGAAGCGCATGATGTCCTCGATGAACAGCGGCTCGTCGCGCCATTCCATGAAGGTCTCGGCATTGACCGACGACAGGCAGCAGACGGCCGTGCGGTCATTGCCCAGATGGTCGACGCCGGTGTGCAGCATGATCTCGCTGCACAGGTTCGACTGGCGGACCTTGAAGCCCAGCTCCTGCTGGTGCTTCGGCATGGCGCGGTTCACCGCGTCGGAGAAGATCAGGTAGGGCTCGCCGGTCTGCAGGCGCAGCTCCAGAACCTTCTGCCACAGGGCGCGGGCGTCGACTTCGCGCAGGA
>JAHINZ010000413.1 GCA_018895795.1 Alphaproteobacteria bacterium | reverse complement strand
CCGGGCGAAGGTGCTGATCGATGTGGTGTCCGTGCCGGCGGTGGGCTCGGTGACCCCGAAGGCCTGCAGGCGGATCGAGCCGTCGGCCACGGCCGGCAGCCATTTGGCTTTCTGCGCGTCCGAGCCGTGCCGCAGCACCGTGCCCATGGTGTACATCTGGGCGTGCAGGGCGGCGGCGTTGCCGCCGCTGGCGTGGACCTCTTCCAGGATCGCCGCCGCCGCCGTCAGGCCCAGGCCGCTGCCGCCGTATTCTTCGGGGATCAGAACGCCCAGCAGCCCGGCCTGGGTCATCGCCCGCACGAAGTCGGTCGGATAGGCCTTGTCGCGATCCAGCCCGCGCCAATAGCTGGGGGGGAAGTCACGGCATAGGGCGCGCACGGTGTCGCGCAGCGCCGTCAGGATCTCGGGATCGGCCAAAGGGTCCTGGGCTGGGCTCATGATGGGGGTCTCGCGCGAATCCGTGGCAAGCCTCGATCGGCCCGCTTCTGATCCACAGCTTAGCGTCATCGGGAGGGATCGCGACCCCATGTCGGCCAAAGCCGGGGGGCTTCTCCAAAAAATGATGCAGTGCGTCATTGCGCCCTCTTGAACGGCGCGCGGGGAAGCTTAGGTAATCGTCTGTGAGACGCGCTGAGCGCGTCTCTGCCCTTCCTGGGCGTTTCCTCCCTAATGACTGGCCCGGCCGCAAGGTCGGGCCTTCTTTTTGGGGCCAAAGCCATGCGACCATCGGCGCGGCGTCGACCCCCTGTCAGGGAGTCGGGGCCCCGGAGGGGTGTTTTTACATTGTTGTTTCGTGGGGAAGGTGGTGGGCGCAGTAGGATTCGAACCTACGACCCGCTGATTAAGAGTCAGCTGCTCTACCAACTGAGCTATGCGCCCGCTCGGTCCGAAGCACTTGACTGCCCCGGCGGCGAGGCGCGGAACATACGCAAAGAATCCTGGAACGCAAGGGACTATTTTTTGGCCAGACGAGACATCAGCGGCGCAGTCGATTTCGCCTATCTGGAAGGGTTCGCCGCGGGCGATTCCGTCGTCATCGACGAGGTGCTGGCGCTGTTCCGCGAACAGGCGGCGCTGTGGACCCCGATGCTGGACCCCACCCATGACGGCTGGCGCGACGCGGTGCATACGGTGAAGGGCGCGGCGCGCGGCGTGGGCGCCTTCCCGCTGGGCGAGGTCTGCGAACGCTGCGAGGCGGGCCAGGACAGCCTGGAGGGCGTCAAGACCGCCCTGGACGCCGCCTTGATGGATATCGCCGCCTACGCCCACGAGCAGATGCTGAAGTCGCTGCGGCGCTAGGGCGCAAAGGGCGATCACCTGAAGGATCTGTAATTGGCGGCGGCGCTGTCGCCCGCCTAGATTGATCGCTCGCCTTTCAGGAGCCTTCCATGCCGCCTCCCAGTCCCTGGCATCACGCCCGCAACCCCAGCGTCGCCGACGACGTGGACTTCGAGATCAAGGGGCAAGAACTGCAGTTCCTGGAAATCGAGCTGGATCCGGGCGAGAGCGCCGTGGCCGAGGCCGGGGCGTTCGTCTGGAAGGACGCCAGCGTCCAGATGACCACGGTATTCGGCGACGGTTCGGACAGCGGCGGCGCCGGCGTGATGGGCAAGCTGCTGGGCGCCGGCAAGCGCCTGATCACCGGAGAGAGCCTGTTCACCACCGTCTTCACCCATACCGGCCAGGGCAAGGCGCGGGTGGCCTTCGCCTCACCGACGCCGGGTTCGATCCTGCCGCTGAACCTGGGCCAACTGGGTGGTCAGCTGATCTGTCAGAAGGACAGTTTTCTGGCCGCGGCGCGCGGCGTGTCGATCGGCGTCTTCTTCCAGAAGCGGGTGATGACCGGCCTGTTCGGCGGTGAGGGCTTCATCATGCAGAGGCTGGACGGCGACGGCTGGGTGTTCGTGCAGATGGGCGGCGCCCTGGTCGAGCGTGAGCTGGCGCCCGGCGAGGAGCTGCACATCGATACAGGCTGCCTGGCCGCCTACACCCCCAGCATCGACTTCGACCTGGTCATGGCCGGCGGGGTCAGGAGCGTGCTGTTCGGCGGCGAGGGCCTGTTCTTCGCGCGGCTGCGGGGACCCGGAAAGGTCTGGATCCAGTCGATGCCGTTCTCGCGCCTGGCGGGCCGGATGATGTCGGTCGCCGGCGGCGGCGGTCAGAATCGCGGCGAGGGGTCGATCCTCGGCGAGATCGGGGATCTGATCGGCGGGAACCGTTAGGCTCGAATCCTTCTCCCCTTGCGGGAGAAGGTGTCATCCGCAGGATGACGGATGAGGGGAGCCTCGGCGCCGCCCTGCGACCTTGCACCCGGCCCTGCGGGCCACTCTCTCCCGCAAGGGGAAAGGGGAAAGGGGAAAGTACTTCAGCCCTTCGTCTTGTCCCAGCTGGCATATTCATAGGCGATGCAGCGGTCGATCAGGGTGCGCCACACCGGCTCGGCGATCGCTTCGGACAGGCCGGCCTCGCGGGCCGCGGCCTTGACCTTGGTCACGACGTCCTCGATGCGCGGACGGTCGAAGACCTTGGAGCGGTCGGCCTTGATACGGGCGGCGGCGGCCATATAGCCCTGACGTTCAGCCAGCAGCGCCACCAGGGCGCGATCGAGGGCGTCCACCCCTTGGCGCACGTCAGCCATGGTTTGGCAGTCGCCGGGAACCCGTCGTTCACCGACCTCAATCTTTGTCTTGACCATGTAGCCCTAGATGCCCGCGCCGTTGTCCATCGTGAGAAGGGCCGCCTCGTGGGCGGCGGCCTCGTCCTTGAGCCAGCTGACGAAGGCCTTCACCTGAGGCAGTCGTCCCTTGGCCTTGGGATGGACGACGTAATAGGCAAAGTCGACGGCCGTGGCCATCTCGAACGGGATGACCAGGCGACCGGCGTCGAGATCGGCCTGGGCAAGGGTGCGCTTGGCCAGGGCGACGCCGCGCCCGTTGGCGGCGGCCTCGATCACCATGCTCGACTGGTTGAAGCGCGGGCCGCGCGAGCCGTCGATGGTGCGCAGACCCCGCGCCGCCAGCCACATGGCCCAGTCGGGACAGCTGTCGTCGGCGTCGGGCGAGCCGTCATGCAGCAGGATGTGGTGGGCCAGATCTTCGGGCGAGGTCAGGGGATTGGCGGCCAGCAGGTCTGGACTGACCACGGGGACCACGGTCTCGCTGAGCAGCCGAACCACCTCCAGGCCGGGGTAACGGCCCGAGCCGTAGCGAATCGCCAGGTCCACCTCGCCGGCGGCGAAGTCGACGACTTCCATGCCGGCCGACAGCCAGACATCGACCTGGGGCTGGGCCTGTTCGAACTTGCCCAGGCGCGGCACCAGCCACTTGGCGGCGAAGGACGGGGCGGCGGTCAGGGTCAGGCGGCGGCCGTCGACGGCGGCGGTCAGCAGCGACGCGGCTTCGGCCAGACGGTCGAAGGCTTCGCGCAGGGCGGGCAGGGCGGTCTGGGCCGCGTCGGTCAGCAGCAGGCCCTTGGGCGTGCGCTTGAACAGGGCGGCGCCGACATAGTCTTCCAGATTCTGGATCTGCTGGCTGACGGCGCCGGGGGTCACCGACAGCTCGTCGGCGGCCCGGCTGAAGTTCAGATGGCGCGCGGCGGCCTCGAACGCGCGCAGGGCGTTCAGGGGCGGCAGGCGACGTCGCTCGATCTGTCTTTCCATGAGTTTTACTGAACGCCCCGGCAGAAGTCCTTGTTTGCGAATTGGCCCGCCCGCGAGCAGTTTGCAAGGGCTCGCTGGTGGAATGGCCCTTTTCATCAGCCTGCGCGCGCGGGGTCGTCTCTAGAGGCGGCCCCGTCTTGCGTTTCACGATTATATCCCCACTGCGTTGATAGAGGTTCTAATACCCATGACCCGGCCCTCGGCCCGCCTTCGCAAGTCCGGCCTCGTCGTCATCGGCGGGGGCGAGGTCGCGCGCGCGCCGGGCGTCGTGCATCTGGTCGGGGCCGGTCCGGGCGATCCGGACCTGTTGACGATCAAGGCTCTGAAGGCGCTGAACGCCGCCGACGTCATCGTGCATGATGGTCTGGTCTCGGCCGAGATCCTTGATCTGGCGCCCTCGCATGTTCAGCGCATCAATGTCGCCAAGCGTAAGTCGCGCCATACCCTGCCGCAGGACGACATCAATCAGCTTCTGGTCGCCCTGGCCCTGGACGGCCTGACCGTCGTGCGGCTGAAGGGCGGCGATCCGTTCCTGTTCGGGCGGGGTGGCGAGGAACTGGCCGCCTGCCGCGCGGCGGGCGTCGACTGCCATGTTGTTCCCGGCATCACCGCCGCCCTGGCCGCCAGCGCCGCCGCCGGCGCGCCCCTGACCCATCGCGGCAGCGCCCAAGCGGTAACCTTTGTCACGGGTCACGCGGCTCCCCAAGATGGCGTCATGGGCGATCCGGACCTGGACTGGGCCTCGTTGGCCCGCCCCAACCAGACCGTCGTCGTCTATATGGGCGTGTCGACGGCCGGCCTGATCGCCGAGCGTTTGATGGCCGCCGGGCGTGTGGGCTCGACCCCCGCCCTGATCGTCGAGAACGCCAGCCGGGCCGACGAGCGCCGCATCCTGACCACCGTCTCCGACCTGGCCCGGGCCGCCGAGGGGCTGACGGGCCCGGCGCTGCTGATGGTCGGCGAGGCGATGGCCATGGCTGAAATTCAATATCCTCCCTCGCTTGCGGGGGAGGGGGACCACGAAGTGGTGGAGGGGGCGTCCGCCGCGTTCGCCCCCTCCGTCATGTCGCCTATTGGCGCCCTGACACCTCCCCCGCTTCGCAGGGGAGGAGAGAAGATATGAAGGCCATCACCGCCAACCGCCTGCTCGACGGCGACGTCGTGTTCTGGAGCGCCGGCCAGTGGGTCGACAGCTTCGGCGACGCCCAGCTGTTCGACAATGACGACGCCGCTGTCGAGGCCGCCGTCGCCACGGGCAAGGGTCAACCGACCGTCGTGGTCGACGTCTATCCAATCGATCTGACGCCGTCCGAGGGGCACTGGGCCCCGGTCAGCTATCGCGAACGCATCCGGGCCCTCGGCCCGACCAATGAACCCACTCACGGCAAACAGGCCGACGGCGGCGAGGTAATCGACGCCCTTCGCCACGCGGCGGGCGCGGCCCGCTCGACCGGCCGCGTCGACCTGATCCGCAGGAAGTAACGATGTACCAGTACGACCTCATCGATCGCGAGTTCCTGACCGACCGCTCCAACGAGTTCCGGGGCCAGGTTCAGCGTCGCCTCGCCGGCGAGCTGACCGAGGACCAGTTCAAGCCGCTGCGGCTGATGAACGGCCTCTATCTGCAACTGCACGCCTACATGCTCCGCGTCGCCGTCCCCTACGGTTCGCTGAACCCCGCCCAGGTGCGTCGCCTGGCGTGGATCGCCCGCACCTATGACAAGGGCTACGGGCACATGACCACCCGTCAGAACATCCAGTTCAACTGGGTGAAGCTGAAGGATGCGCCCGACATTCTCGACGCCCTGGCCCAGGTCAATCTGCATGCCATCCAGACCAGCGGCAATTGCATCCGCAACACCACCTCCGACCCCTATGCCGGGGCCACCGCCGAGGAGATCGACGACCCGCGCGTGTGGGCCGAGGCGATCCGCCAGTGGTCGACCCTGCATCCGGAATTCAGCTACCTGCCACGCAAGTTCAAGATCGCCATCACCGGCGCGCTGAAGGATCGCACGGCGGCCAAGGTGCACGATATCGGCCTGATGCTGCGCCGCGCCCGTGACGGCTCGCTGGGCTTTGAGGTG
>JAHINZ010000412.1 GCA_018895795.1 Alphaproteobacteria bacterium | reverse complement strand
TCCGGGGGAGGAGCGCCGCAGGCGCGGAGGGGGCCAGTCGCACGGTCCTCACCGCCCCACCACCGACAGCTTCAGCGCCGTGACGAAGTCCTTGTCGCGCAGGATCTCGCGCGCGGCGTTGCGGCCCGGATTGCCCGAGACCCCGCCGCCGGGATGGCAGCCGGCGCCGCACATGTAGAGGCCCTTCAGCGGCCCGCGATGGCTGGCATGGCCCAGGACCGGCCGCGCCGCCCACAGCTGATCCAGCGACATGTGGCCGTGCATGATGTCGCCATTGACCAGGCCGAACTTCCGCTCGAGGTCCACCGGCGACAGGATCATCCGGCCCAGGACCGAGGCCTTGAAGTTGGGCGCCCAGTCATTGACGGTGTCGATGATCAGGTCGGCCGCCGCCTCGCGCTCATCGTCCCAGGAGCGGCCGTCGGGCAGGTCCCAGGCGAACTGCTGGCAGAACAGGCTGGCCACGTGCTGTCCCGGCGGGGCCAGGGTCGGGTCCAGGGTCGAGGGGATCAGCATCTCGACGATCGGCTTCTTGCTGATCCCGAACGCCTTGGCGTCGCGATAGGCCTCGTCCATGTAGTCGAGGGTGGGCGAGATCACGATGCCGCACTGGTGGTGCTCGGCGACGGCCTTGCCGGGCAGGCAGGTGAAGTCCGGCAGCTCCGACAGGGCCACGTTCATCCGGAAGGTGCCCGAGCCGTTCTTATAGCCCTTGATCGCCTTGGCGAAGGCCGGCGGCAGGGCCGAGGGGGCGATCAGCTTGCCGTACAGCAGCGACGGATTGAGGTTGGACGAGACGATCGGGGCCATGATCTGACGGCCGTCGACCAGTTGCACGCCCACCGCCCTGGCCCCGTCCTTGCCGGTCTCGACATGCACGGCCTCGACCGGGGCGTTGAGCAGGATCTCGACGCCCAGGGCCTCGCAGGCCCGGGCCATGGCCTGGGTGATCGCGCCCATGCCGCCGATGGCGTGGCCCCAGGCCCCCTTCTTGCCGTTCACCTCGCCGAAGGTGTGGTGCAGCAGCACATAGGCCGAGCCCGGACTGTCGGGGCTGGCGAAGTTGCCGACCACGGCGTCGAAGCCGAAGCTGGCCTTGACCGCGTCGCTCTCGAACCAGCCGTCCAGGAAGTCGCGGGCGCTCTTGGTGAACAGGTCCAGCAGGTCGCGCTTGCGCTCCTGGCTCAGCAGGGCGAGCCGCGTGCCCTGGCGCGCGCCGCGCAGCAGGCCGTGGATGCCGTCGCCGAGATTGGGCGGGGTCTCGGCCGCCAGGTCGCGCAGCACGTCGCCGATCTCGTCGAGCATGGCGTAATAGGCCGGCAGCACTTCGGCGTCCTTGCGCGAGTACTGGCGGAAGGCTTCCTGGGTGCGCTCCAGACCGCCGCCCAACTTCAGATATTTGCTGTCGCTGATCGGCAGGAAGTTGGAGATCGGCCGCTCGACGATCTTCAGCCCCTGGCCGTGCAGATCCATGTCGGCGATCACCTTGGGGCTCAGCAGGCTGACCGTGTAGCTGGCCACCGAGTTGCGGAATCCCGGATGGAATTCCTCGGTCACCGCCGCCCCGCCGATCACGCCCCGCGCCTCGCAGATCGTCACCTTCAGCCCGGCCTTGGCCAGGTAGAAGGCGCAGACGAGGCCGTTATGGCCCCCGCCGATGATGACGGCGTCGCGGGTCTGGGTGGCGGCCATGTGAGGGTTCCCGAAGTTGAAGAGGGGAGCTTGCTATACGACTGTATAATAGGCAAGGGCGCGCGGCGTTTCCGCCTCACGCGATCTCTCGCTGAAGGGTTGGGGAGGCTGCGAAGCGGCCGGGCCAAGCCCGGAGACCGTGATGTGTTTTTGCGTTTCGGCTCGACCTGTCCGCTTCGCGGAAGCTGTTCTTGACCGTGAGGATGGTCCGCCCGCGAGCGTTTTTCAGCTCTGGCGGCCAAGAACCCCCGGACGGGCGCGGATCAAGCCGAACGGTTCTCCGTCCTCGGCCCCGACGATCCGCGATGGGCGGGTTTACGATCCCT
>JAHINZ010000411.1 GCA_018895795.1 Alphaproteobacteria bacterium | reverse complement strand
GCGCCTCCGGCCAGCCCTGGCCCTGGGAATTCGAGCGTCAGGGGCGGCTGATCGTGGTCAATCCGCCCGGCGTCCTGGTCAGCGACGAGAACGAAGTGCTGCGGCTGGCGGCCCAGGACGGGGCCGGCCTGGCCTTCCTGTTTCGCGAGATGGTCGCCGACGACATCGCCGCCGGCCGCCTGGTCGCCGTGATGGAAGACTGGTGCGAGCCCTATCCCGGCTTCTTTCTCTACTATCCCAGCCGCCGCCAGCTCTCACCGGCCTTGCGGGCCTTCATCGACTGGATGAAGGGCTGAACCTCAGGCTTTCTTGACGAACTCGACGCGCAAAACCAGGCCGCGCACCTTCTCGACATTGGCTTCGATCTCGTCGGTGTCGCCGGTCAGGCGGATATTCTTGACCAGGGTGCCGCGCTTGAGGGTGACGCCGCCCGAGCCCTTGACCTTGAGGTCCTTGATCAGGGTGACGTTGTCGCCTTCGGCCAGGATCGTGCCGTTGCTGTCGCGGGTGTCGTCAGACATCGAGAAGTCCTTGCTGGGGCGGATCGCCGGGGCGATGTCCACACGTTTGTTAGGGGCTTCCTAGAGGGGCGCGCCCCGACGCGCAAGACCAGGCCCTAGCGCTTGCGCCCCAGCGGATGCTTGGATTTCACCACCTGGGCCAGATGGTCGCCGGCCACATGGGTGTAGATCTGGGTGGTGCCGATATCCACATGGCCCAGCAGGGTCTGGATCACCCGCAGATCCGCCCCGCCCTCCAGCAGATGGGTGGCGAAGGCGTGGCGCAGGACGTGGGGGCTGACCTTGTCGCGGTCGATGCCGGCGGCGATGGCGGCGTCCTCAAGCAGTTGCGACACCCGCCGCGCGGTCAACCGGCCGGCGGCCGAGCGCGACGGAAACAGCCAGGGGCTGTCCCCTGCCTTTTCCTTGCCGACGCCCTTGGGCAGGAATTGCGCCCGGACCTCCAGATAGGCCTTCACGGCCGTCCGGGCGGGTGGGTTCAGCGGCGCCAGCCGCTCCTTGCCGCCCTTGCCCTTGACCATCAGGAAGGCCGGGTCGCGGGCCATGGCGGTCAACGGCAGGGCTAGCAGTTCGGAAATCCGCAGGCCCGAGGCGTAGAGCAGCTCGATCATGCAGCCCAGGCGCAGGCCCTGTGCGCCGTCCTTGCTGGCCGCCGCCGCGATCAGCCGATCGACCTCATCGCGCGACAGCACCTTGGGCAGCGGCCGCCCCGCCTTGGGCGCGACCACGCGGCGCGACGGATCATCGGCCCGCCAGCCCTCCTCCAGCACGAAGCGATAGAACTGCCGCACCGCCGAGCGTCGCCGGGCGGCGGTGGCCGGCGACAGCCCCCGGAGCCCGAGGTCCTGGAAATAGGCCTCGATCCGCTCGGTCGTCGCCGTGTCGAGATCTTCGCCCGCCCGGCTCAGAAAGCCCCGGGTGTCGTCGAGATCCTTGCCATACGCCGTCAGGGTGTTGCGCGCGGCCGCCCGTTCGACGGCCATCATCTCGAGAAACGCGTCCACCCAGCCGGCGGCGCTCATTTCAGCTGCAACGCCAACAGACCCTCGACCACGATCGCCCGGGCGTCGGCGCCCAAGCCGGCGCGGTCCAGCCCCTGGGCGAGGCGCGCGCGGTCGACGGGACCGGGTCCGGCGACGCCGGCCTCGATCGCGATCGACAGGACCAGCAGAGCGGTCTCCCCCTGGCGACCGGCCGCGGCCGCATCATCGATCAACACCAGCCGCGTCGTCGAGGCGGCGGGCTTGCCGAGGTCGAAATTGGCGAACTGCGACCGGGCCAGAGGCCCCATCACCCCGCCCAGCGAGGCCAGCAGCAGGGCCGCCGGCTGGGCCGGGGACTTGGCGCCGTTCTGGGCGCCGCGCTCGATCAGGCGATCGAGGGTCTGGCTGTCGGGCTTGCCGGAAGCGGCCGAGATCAGGGCGTCCAGCAGGGCCAGGTCGGTGGCGGTCGCCCCCGGGATCTGGTCCTGCACCAGGCGCGCGCGAATCCGCTGGGCGGTGTCCGGGTCGCCGGCCGCCAGGGCCGCCCGGGCGAACAAGACCGGGTCCTCCAGCGGCGCCTGCGCCTGGACCAGATCGAGGATTGAGGTCCGGGTCGCGTCGGCCGCCTCTGTGAAGGCGGGCAAGGTCTTGGCCTGCCGCAGGAAGGCCAGGTCCGAGGTCTGGGCTGCGGTCAGATCCTGACCCAGCAGCGCCGGAACCGGCGGGTCCTTGGCGGCGATCACGCGCTGGATCGCCGGCGAGGCGGTCGCCGCCGCCGCCCGTAGGTCCAGGCCCAGCCGGCGCGACAGGGCGTAGTTGATGCCGTTGCGCAGATTGGCGGCGCCTGGATCACCCGCCCCGGCCAGCAGGGCGGTCATCAGACGCCCATAGTCGGCGTCCTTGGACTGCTGCTGGGCCAGCTGGAAGGTCAGTTGCGCGGCGGAGGCTTCACCGGCCCGGGCCTGGCAGAAGGCCCGCAGTCGCAGCCAGTAACCGGCGCCGCGATCGACGGTCAGGGCCTCGCCGATCCCGCAAGCCCGGTCATCATCGCCCTTGATCAGGGCGGCTTCGGCGGCCGCCAGGGACAGGCCGGCATTGTCGGCGACACCCGGGGCGCGATCCAAAATCGCACCGGCGCCGGCGGCGTCGCCAAGGGCGATCAGGGCCAGGGCGCGCGCCGCGCCCATCTCGGGATCATCACCAACGCCTACGGGACCGTTGGCCCCCGTCGCCAAAATTCGGCGCGCCAACTTCGCGAAGGCCGGCGACAGCGGCTTGGCGGCCAGCCGGGGCAGGACATCGCGCGCGACGCCGGGCGCGGTGTCCTTCCACAGCCCGCCGCCCAGGTCGGTCTGGCCGGCGGGCGTCGAGAACAGATCCGGCGGGGCCAGGGACTGGACCTGCACCTGGGCCAGGACCGGCGCGGCGAACCCGGCGAGCAGGGCGGCGAGGACGGGGGCCGTGACGGCCCGGCGATGAAAAGAACCCATGCGAGATTTCATGCTCCGGTTATGACGCAAGTCCCTGTTTCTTTAAACTTGGGGTTTCGCGAAACTACGGTTGAGCGAAACTTGGCGCTTGGGCCCAGCCTCGTGTAAACCCGCGACCGCATCATGACCGCCGATCCAGTTTCCCCGCTTGAGGCCCTGCGCCACCGCACCATCGTCCTGGTGGGGCTGATGGGCGTGGGCAAGTCCAGCGTGGGCCGCCGCCTGGCCACGGCGCTGGACATGCCGTTCCGCGACGCCGACACCGAGGTCGAGAACGCCGCCGGCCGCTCGATCCCGGAAATCTTCGCCGAACTGGGCGAAGCCGCCTTTCGCGACGGTGAGCGCCGGGTGATCGCCCGCCTGCTGGAAGAGCCGCCGCATGTGCTGGCCACGGGCGGCGGGGCCTTCGTCAATGAGGAGACGCGAGCCCTGATCAACCAGCACGCCATTTCGGTGTGGCTGAAAGCCGATGTCGCCCTGCTGGCCCGGCGCGTGGGCCGCAAGGACACGCGCCCCCTGCTCAAGGATCGCGACCCCATCGAGGTGCTCGCCGAACTGGCCGAGGCCCGCAACCCGGCCTACGCCCAGGCGCAGGTGCATGTTCAAACCGGCGATACGCCGCACGCCGTGGCGGTGGACGCCGTGATTTCGGCGCTGCGCGATCGCCTGGACCAGGAGTCCTTCAAATCGTGACCCGCACCGTATCCGTAGGCTTGGGCGATCGCGCCTATGACGTGGTCATCGGCACGGGGCTGATCGACCGCGCCGGCGCCTTTGTCGCGCCGCTGCTGAAGCACAAGCGCACCGCCATCGTCACCGACTCCATCGTCGGCGAGCACCATGGCGAACGGCTGGCGGCGGCCCTGGAAGCGGCCGGCGTCGCGGTCGACATGATCGTGATGTCGCCCGGCGAGGAGACCAAGAGTTTCGAGGGCCTGGCCGATTTGTCCGACCGGCTGCTGGCCCTGGGCCTGGAGCGCGGCGACAGGATCGTGGCGTTCGGCGGCGGGGTGATCGGCGACCTGACCGGCTTCGCGGCCTCGATCTATAAGCGCGGCATCGACTTCATCCAGATCCCCACGACCCTACTGGCCCAGGTCGACAGCTCGGTCGGCGGCAAGACCGCCATCGACACCCCGCGCGGCAAGAACCTGAT
>JAHINZ010000410.1 GCA_018895795.1 Alphaproteobacteria bacterium | reverse complement strand
CCGGCGCGCGCCGCGTGCGCGTCCGCCAGCTCGCGAAACCGCCAGAACAGTTCCATGCGTTCGTCGCGACGGCCGACGGGCGGACCCATGGCGATCCATGACCGTTTGCGGACGCCGAACATCAGGAAGCTCTCGCCCGAGGCGGAAAACAGGAAACGCTTGTCCCCCAGCAACGCCAGGTTCGATCCGGGTTCCGCCCCCTCGGCCTTGGACAGGATCGCCCGAACCCGGTCGAACGCCTGATCGGTGTCGTCAACCACGGGCGGCATGGCGGGGGTGGAGATCATGCGCCAGACGCCGATGGCCAGAAGCAGGACCCCGGCGGCCGCGGACGAGCGGATGGCGCGGGCCGCGTCCTGATCGCCCATCACCTTCATCCAGGACTGATCGGCATAGGCGGTATGGGTGAAGGTCCACCAGCCCGAGAGCGCAACGCCCGCCAGGGCGGCGCCGGCCGACAACAGCCAGGCCGGCGTGATCTCCATCCGGAAAAGCGCCGCCTTGCGATGGAAGGCTTCGTGGAACGGGAGGATCAGCAGCAGGCAGACCGTCAGAAGCGCCGTCTCTTCCCAGTTCAGACCCTTGAAGATCGCCAGCACGGCGGCCGCGCCCAAGGAAATGACCGCCGCCCACCAGGCGCCGTCGAGACGCGAGCGCAGTCCGAAAGCCAAGAGAAGAAGAACCAGCCCAAGGATGGAAGAGACGAAGTGGCTGATCTCGATTAGCAGGCTGGGGGCGAAGGCCAGCAGCAGGGCGAAACGGGTGGGTTCCGATGGCGTGGCGCCGGACGCCAGCAGCATCACGCCGGCCGAGGCGGCCAGGATCGCGGCCAGGGTCGGCGCGATGGCCAGGGCCGCGGGTCTTAGTTCAGGCGCGGACATCAACATCCCGGATCGGCGAATCCCCAACGGGACCCCACGGCTAAGGCCTCTATACTCCCGAACGCCCGAAGAGGTCGCGCCCCTTGCGACAAACGATCGTTTGAATCGACTTGCCCCGCGCGCGAGGTCGCGTAGTCTAAAGGCGAGCGGCGTGCGCGACGCGCCGACGAAGGACGATCCCAAGGGAGAGACGACCATGGCCGACTTCGGAGGAACCGAACTCGACGCCTTTCGGGCCGACACACGCGCTTGGCTGGAAGCCAACTATCCGCCGTCGCTGAAAGCGCCCATGGGCGAGGACGACGCCCCCTGGGGCGGACAGAAGATGGTCTGGAAGAACCCCGACGCCAAGCTGTGGCTGGATCGGATGGCCGAACGGGGCTGGACCGCGCCGACCTGGCCCAAGGACTATGGCGGGGGCGGGCTCTCCAAGGACCAGGCCAAGATCCTCGAGCAGGAATTGCGGCGCCTTAAGGCGCGCCCGGCCCTGATGAGCTTCGGCGTCTGGATGCTGGGCCCGGTGCTGCTGGAATACGCCACCGAGGAACAGAAGAAGCGCTTCCTGCCGTCGATCGTGCGCGGCGAAACCCGTTGGTGCCAGGGCTATTCGGAACCCGGCGCGGGCTCCGACCTGGCCTCCCTGCAGACCAAGTGCGAGGACAAGGGCGACCACTATCTGATCAACGGCCAGAAGGTCTGGACCAGCTATGCGGATCAGGCCGACTGGATCTTCTGCCTGGTGCGCACAGACACGACCAAGAAGCACGAAGGCATCTCGTTTGTGCTGTTCGACATGACCTCGCCGGGCGTCGAGCCCCGGCCGATCAAGCTGATCAGCGGCTCCTCGCCGTTCTGCGAGACCTTCTTCGACAATGTGAAGGTTCCCAAGGAGCAGTTGGTCGGCAAACTGAACGGCGGCTGGGATATCGCCAAGCGGCTGTTGCAGTACGAGCGTCAGAACATCTCGGCCAGCGGCTTCGGCGGCGGCGGCGGTCTGGACGTGGTCGAGGCGGCCAAGACCGAAATCGGCGTCGATGACCAAGGCCGCATCGCCGACGGCGATTTGCGCGCCCGCATCGCCGCCCACCGCATGGACGCCCACGCCTTCCTGCTGACCGTGCGCCGGGCCGAGACGGAGTCGAAGACCAGCAAGGGTCCCAGCGCCGCCGTCTCGATCATCAAATATGCCGCCGCCAAGATGAACCAGGACCGCACCGAACTGCTGGTCGAGGCTTTGGGCCTGCAAGGCCTGGGCTGGGAAGGTCCGGGCTTCAGCGCCGATGAACTGGGCGCCATGCGGTCCATGCTGCGCGCCAAGGGCAACTCGATTGAAGGCGGCACCAGCGAGGTGAACCTCAATGTGGTCGCCAAGCGCGTGCTTGGTCTGCTGGACCATCAATAGAGCCATGCTCACCTTCTGGTACGAGTTCGCCTCGACCTACTCCTACCCAGCGGCCATGCGCATCGAGCGCCTGGCCGAGCAGGCGGGAGTCGCTGTTGCTTGGCGGCCGTTCCTGGTCGGACCGCTGTTCCACGAGCAGCAAGGTCTGACCGACAGCCCGTTCAACAGCTTCCCGGTCAAGGGCGCCTACATGTGGCGGGATCTGGAACGGGTCTGCGACCGAGAAGGCCTGCCGCTGGTCCGTCCCAGCCAGTTCCCGCGCAATGGCCTGCTGGCGGCGCGGGTGGCGATCGTCGGCCTCGAAGACGGATGGACACCCGCGTTTACCCGGGCGGTCTATCAGGCCAACTTCGTGGAAGACCGCGACATCAGCGACCCGGCCGTTCTCGCGCCGCTGATCGCCGCCGTGGGCGCGGGTCCTGAACATGCGCTCGCCGCCGCGCAATCGGATCCGGTCAAGGCTCGCCTGAAGGCCCACGTCGCCGAGGCTCGCGCCCAAGGCGTGTTCGGCGCGCCAAGTTTCGTCACCGCCGACGGCGAGCTCTTCTGGGGCAACGACCGCCTGGAACAGGCCCTCGACTGGGCCGCCCATCATCAATCAAGGGAGCACGCCTGACATGGCCGTCCTGACCGAAGAACAGACCATGCTGCGCGACGCGGCCAAGGGCTGGACCACCGACAGCGCCCCGGTCGGCGCCTTGCGCAAGCTGCGCGACGGCAAGTCCGGCAAGGGCTTTGACGCCGCCGCCTGGGCGCAGATGGGTGAGATGGGCTGGGCGGGCGTGATCGTCCCCGAAGACCATGGCGGCTCGGCCTTCGGCTATCTGGGCCTGGGCCTGGTGCTGGAGGAGACGGGCCGCAACCTGGTGGCCTCGCCCCTGCTGTCCACGGCCCTGATCGCGGCCTCGGCCCTGACCCTGGCGGGCACGGCGGCGCAGAAGACCGCCTGGCTCGACAAGATCGCCCTGGGCGAGGCGGTGGCCACCCTGGCCGTCGATGAAGGCTCGCACCATGCGCCCGCCAAGGTGAGCCTGACGGCGACCAAGAGCGCCACGGGTTTCGTCTTGAACGGCTTCAAGACCTTCGTGCTCGACGGCGAGGCCGCCGATCTGTTGATCGTCGTAGCGCGCACCAGCGGCAAGTCCGGCGACACCGACGGCCTGACCCTGTTCTTGGTCCCGGCCAACGCGGCGGGCGTGACCCGCACCCACCTGACCCTCGCGGACTCGCGCGGCGCGGCGCGGATCGACTTTAAAGACGTCTCGGTCGGCTCCGACGCCGTGCTGGGCGCGATCGACCAAGGCTGGGCGGTTCTGGAACCGACGCTGGACCGCGCCTATGCGGGCCTCGCCGCCGAGATGCTGGGCTCGGCCACGGCGGCCTTCGAAATGACCCTGGACTACCTCAAGACCCGCACTCAATTTGGTCAGGTGATCGGCACGTTCCAGGCGCTGCAACACCGGGCGGCCAAATGGTTCACCGACCTGGAAACCACCCGTTCCTGTGTAGAAGCCGCGCTGGAAGCGATCGATGCGGGCGGCGACACCCGCGCCTTGGCCTCGCTGGCCAAGGCCAAGGCCAGTGACGTGCTGCACCTGTCGACCAACGAAATGGTCCAGATGCACGGTGGTATCGGCATGACCGACGCTCATGACTCCGGGCTGTATATGAAGCGCGCCCGGGTCACGGAAACGCTGTTCGGCGGCGCGTCATTCCATCGCGACCGTTACGCGCGCCTGCAAGGTTTCTGATCGCGCCGCCCATCCCTCCGGGGATGGGCGCGTCACCATGATCGTCTAAAGCAAGCCGCGCGCTATTGGACTCGCGGGGATTGCTTTAGATTTTTGTGTTCGCATCGCTTTCGCGGAAAATCGGCATCCACTTTTCCGCGCGATGCTCTAGCGCTTGCGCACCGGCATGGGCGCGTGGGCTAGGCGCAGAAGGTTGGCGGCGCCCGGCGCGCCGAAGGGCGTACCGGCAACGATCAACAATCGCTCTCCGGGCGCCACGAGGCCCAGTTCCAGCGCGCGGCTGGCGGCGTCGGTGGTGACCACTTCCAGACTATCGGGTTGAGCGCTGACGCGCGGCTCCACACCCCAGACCAGGGTCAGGCGGCGCACGGCGTCGATCTGAGGCGACAGGGCCAGAACCGGCTGCAGCGGACGCTCGCGGGCCAGGCGTCGCGCCGTGGCTCCCGTGGTGGTGAAGGCCACCAGACACTTGGTCGAGCCGGTTTTTGCGGCCTGGGCGGCGGCCACAACCAGCACGTCGGCGTCGTCGTCAGCATGCGGCTGCTCGGCCTGCATCAGTTCAGGCCAGCGCGGGTCGCGCTCCACCCGCTCGATGATGCGGTTCATCATCGCCACCGATTCTTCCGGATACTCGCCGGCGGCGGACTCGGCCGACAGCATCACGGCGTCCGCGCCCTCATAGACCGCGTTGGCGACATCGGAGGCCTCGGCCCGGGTCGGGGTCGGCGAGGTGGTCATCGATTCCAGCATCTGGGTGGCGACGATCACCGGAATGCCCCGCTCGCGCGCCGCCCGCAGAATGATCTTCTGAGCGACCGGCACCTCTTCGGGGGCCATTTCGACGCCCAGGTCACCGCGCGCGACCATGACGCCGTCGCACAGGTCCATGATCGCGCCGAGACATTCCAGCGCCTGCGGTTTTTCGATCTTGGCCAGCACGGCGGCCCGACCCTCCACGATCCGGCGCAGCTCGGCCATGTCCTCGGGGGCCTGGACAAAGGACAGCGCGATCCAGTCCACGCCAAGGCGCAGGGCGAAGGCCAGGTCCTCGCGGTCCTTGGGCGTCAGCGGCGACATCGGGATCACCACGTCAGGCACGGCGACGCCCTTGCGCTCCGACAGCTTGCCGCCGTTGACGACCTTGGTGTCGGCATAGCCGGGACCGGCCTTGGTCACGGTCATCCGCAGCTTGCCGTCGTCCAGCAGCAGCGTCGCGCCGGGACGCATCGCCACCAGGATCTCGGGATGCGGCAGATGCACCCGCGTTTCGTCGCCCGGCGTGGGATCGTCGTCGAAGCGGAAGGCCTGACCGGCCTTCAACTGCACGGGCCCATTAGCGAACTTCCCGACCCGCAGCTTGGGACCCTGCAGGTCGGCCAGGATGCCCAACGGCCGCCCGACGATCGGCTCGGCGGCCCGGATCGCGGCATAGACCGCCGCATGGGTCTCGTGCGCCCCATGGCTAAAGTTCAGGCGGAAAACATCCGCCCCGGCCTTGGCCAGGGTGATGATCATCTCCAGCGAACTGCTGGCCGGCCCGAGGGTGGCGACGATGCGGGAGCGACGCGCGCGGATCATGCGGCCGCTCCTGTTTGACGGGCTTGGGATACTGGGTTCAGAGCGCGGGACAGATCGCGTCGCCCTCGTTCGAGGCGAGCTTGATTTCGGTGAAGGTCAGGGCGAACCGTCCCGAGGTCGACAAGGCGAACGGGGACGAAACGTGCGTCATGTCCGCGCCCTTGGCCTTGAAACAGGAGAGTTTTATCTTGGCTGTACGCCATTCGCCGATCTTCGCGCCTGAGAAGGTTGACGTAACGTCTATCCCCGCGCCGCAGGATTCGCCACAGGCGATCGCCAGGGTAACCGGTTTCTGCGGGGCCGCATCGACCCGGTAACGAAGCATCACGGCCATGTCGCCGGTGGTCTGGCGGGACAGGTCGACCGGTTGTCCCATCACGGTCAGAGCGCCCGCGCCCTCCCCGTTCCATTCGGCCAGGCGAGCATTTTCCTGCGCCCCGGCGTCGATGGGCTTCACGGCCACCGCGCCGCCGATGTTCAGCGTCCAGGGCGGCGGCGCGCGACCGGCGACGAAGTAGCGGTCGACATTGACCGCCACCGACGTCACGCCCGGGTCCTCGGACAACAGCGCGACCTTGCCCGGCTTGGCGTAGCTGAGGCCGTAACCGTAGGCGAACTGGGGATCGTAATTGGCGTCGCCGCGATTGAGCGGAACCTGATTGGCGCGTTTGGGCCAAGAGTACGACAGCGCGCCCTTGAAGTCGTTGCGCGGCTTGCCGGCCTTGTCGCCCACCAGCACGTCGGCCACGCCGCCGCCCTCGCTGCCCGGCAACCAGGCGGCGACAAAGGCGTCGGCGGCGTTGATCTCGGGATTGGTCCAAAGCGGGCGACCGCTCAGGAACACCGCGACCACCGGAACACCCTGGGCCTTGAGCCTCTTAAGCAGCGCCAGATC
This sequence comes from Alphaproteobacteria bacterium, assembly GCA_018895795.1. Taxonomy (GTDB): domain Bacteria; phylum Pseudomonadota; class Alphaproteobacteria; order Caulobacterales; family Caulobacteraceae; genus Caulobacter. The sequence goes on along the minus strand of JAHINZ010000410.1, from coordinate 495 downwards.
GGTCTTGTCGCCGGGCTGATATTCCAGGTTCGCCACATCGCCTTGGAACTCGGCATAGGGATTTTCGCCAAACACCACCACGGCGACGTCGGGCTTGTCCTGGAACGCGCCATCCTTGGACAGCTCAACCTGACCGCCGCCCGCCTTCACCGCCTCGGCGATGCCGGCATAGATCGATTGGCCGCCGGGGAAGTCGCTGTTCTTGTTGCCCGTGCCTTGCCAGGTCAGGGTCCAGCCGCCCGATTGTTTGCCGATGTCGTCCGCGCCGTCGCCCGTCACCAGCACCCGCGCCGAGCTCTTGATCGGCAACACGCCCCGGTTCTTCAGCAACACGAGGGACTTGCGAACCGCTTCGCGGGCCACTGCTCGATGCTGAGGCGCGCCCAGCAGATTGAATTGGCCTTCCAGCGGTCGCTTGTCGGCGAACAGGCCCGCCTTGACCTTGACGCGCAGGACCCGTCGCACGGCGTCGTCCAGCCGCGCCATCGGGATCGT
>JAHINZ010000409.1 GCA_018895795.1 Alphaproteobacteria bacterium | reverse complement strand
GACAGCTCGGTGGCCGCCGTCCTGATTCACGAGGCGATCGGCGACCAGCTGACCTGCGTGTTCGTCGACACCGGCCTGCTGCGCAAGAACGAGGCCGACCAGGTCGTCACCCTGTTCCGCGACCACTACAACATCCCGCTGGTCCACGTGGACGCCGGCGACCTGTTCCTGGGCGAGCTGGCCGGCGTCAGCGACCCCGAGACCAAGCGCAAGACCATCGGCCGTCTGTTCATCGAGGTCTTCGACAGGGAAGCCGCCAAGATCGACGGCGCCGAGTTCCTGGCCCAGGGCACGCTCTATCCCGACGTCGTCGAGAGCGTCTCGGCCCGCGGCGGTCCCTCCGCCGTGATCAAGAGCCACCACAATGTCGGTGGCCTGCCGGACTACATGAAGCTGAAGCTCGTCGAACCGCTGCGCGAGCTCTTCAAGGATGAGGTCCGCGCCCTGGGCGTCGAACTGGGCCTGGCCCCGGCCTTCGTCGGTCGTCACCCGTTCCCCGGCCCGGGCCTGGCCATCCGCATCCCCGGCGAGATCACGCCCGAGAAGGTCAAGGTCCTGCAGGACGCCGACGCCATCTATCTGGAGGAGATCCGCAACGCCGGCCTGTACGACCAGATCTGGCAGGCGTTCGCCGTGTTGCTGCCGGTCAAGACGGTCGGCGTCATGGGCGACGCGCGCACCTACGAAAACGTCCTGGCCCTGCGCGCGGTGACTTCGACCGACGGCATGACCGCCGACTTCTTCGAGTTCCCCTGGCCGATCCTGGGCAAGACGGCCACGCGGATCATCAATGAAGTCCGAGGGGTCAACCGGGTGGTTTACGACGTGACCAGCAAGCCGCCTGGCACCATCGAGTGGGAATGATTCAGGGCCTTTCGGGGACCTTCGCGGACCATCGCGAATATCGGTTAAATCATTGAAATAATAAGTGTTCTGGCTCTCCGACGATCGGCGACGATCGAGGGGAGCCAGTTCAAATTTCGTGCGATTGACGGTACGCCCGCGACCTTGCTCGCGAGGGCGAGCGGCTGATACCGTCAGGCAAGTCAGGCCTGACGGTATTTTTTCCACATCAAGCCCTTGAATTTCCTCAGAAAAGACGCTCCCGACATGCCGTTTTTGGCGTGACGGTATTTTGCGGCCTTTTCGCCGGTTTTCGGGGCAAGAAGGAGGCCGTTCATGCTCACCGATGCCGCACTCAAGTTTTTGAAACCAAAGAAGAAACCTTACAAGGTCGCGGACCGTGACGGTATTTACGTCGTGGTCTCTCCCGCCGGCTCCATCACCTTCCGGCTCGACTACCGGATCAACAACCGCCGGGAGACCCTGACGCTAGGTCGCTACGGGCGCGATGGCGTCAGTCTGCTCAAGGCGCGCGAGCTTGGGATGGAAGCTCGGCGCAGGGTGAGGGAAGGGGTCTCGCCGGCCATCGAGAAGCAGCGTGACAAGGCGCGCATCAAGGCGGCCAAGACCTTCGCCGACTTCGGGCGCAAGTGGATCGAGGAAGGCCGCATGGCCGACAGCACTCGCGCCATGCGCCGCGCCATCTATGAGCGCGACGTCGAGCCGGCCTTCAAGAACCGAATGCTGACCGAGATCGAGCCGGGCGACGTTCGCGCGCTCTGCCAGCTGGTGAAGGATCGCGGGGCGCCCGCGACCGCCATCCACATCCGCGATCAGATCAACCTGATCTTCGCCTTCGCACGCCTGCACGGCGAGAAGGTGGAGAACCCCGCCAAGGACGTCAGCCCGTCGTCGATCTGGTCTTTCACGCCGCGCGAGCGGGCGTTGTCGCCCAAGGAGATCCGGCTGCTCTATCCGCTCCTTGAGCAGGTCCCGACCTTGCCGACGATCCGGCTTGGCATGAAGCTCATCCTGCTGACCCTGGTGCGCAAGAGCGAGCTGCAGGACGCCACCTGGGACGAGGTCGACTTCGTCAACGCGATCTGGAGCATTCCCGCAGCCCGGATGAAGGCCAGTCGGGCCCACAACATCTACCTGTCGACCCAGGCCCTCGACATCATGATCGCGCTGAAGACCTGCGCAGGAAACTCGCCGTACCTCCTGCCCTCGCGCTACGAGGCCGACCAGCCGATGTCGAGGGCGACGTTCAACCGCGTGACGATGTCGATCGCCGAGCGGGCCAAGGAGCAGGGGCTCCCGCTAGCGCCGTTCACGGTCCACGACCTGAGGCGGACCGGATCGACCCTGCTCAACGAGATCGGGTTCGAAAGCGACTGGATCGAAAAGTGTCTGGCCCACGTCGATCGCCGGACCTCTCGCCGGGTCTACAACGTCGCCGAATACGCCCAGCAGCGGCGCCACATGCTTCAGGAGTGGGCGGATATGATTGACGCCTGGGTGCGGGGCGAGCGGCATGTGCCGACCTTGAAACCGGCTGACATCCACGGGGTTACGCTGGATCCACGGGCCTGAACGCCGCCCCGCCCCTCTCGGTGTAAACGAGAGGGGCGGGGCAAGGCGGGGCGATTAGGTCAGCGGTTTCGCACCGGCCTGGTCTTGCGATCGCGGACATCGGGCAGGGGCGCGCGCTCTTGGGTCCCTTCCTGAGCCTGGCGCTTGCGCTCGGCCAGCCAGGTCTCGACCTCCGCCAGATCCCAGACCACGCAGCGGCGGGTCAGGGCGAAGCGGCGGGGGAACTCGCCGCGCCGCTCCATCTCGTAGATGGTCGTGTCGGCCAGCGGGACGATCTTCTGGAGCTGGGCGCGGCGGATCGCACGCAGGGGCGGGCCGTCGGCGGCCCGGGCTTTGTCAGGGGATGGAGTTTGGGTCATGGCGTCCTCACGCCGTGACCCTGCTGCGCCGCCGATAGATCGCGCAACCGACAAGCGGCTATCGGCGCGGGCCGGAAATCAAAGGCAACAAGACGGCGGGGCGACGCGACCGCGGTCCGTTCGGGACCTGGGTCGCGCCGCCGTATCGTCAGCCGTTGACGGCGTCCTTCAGCTGCTTGGCCGGCGTGAAGGCGACCTTCTTGCTGGCGGCGATCTCGATGGTCGCGCCCGTGGCCGGGTTGCGGCCGGTGCGGGCCGGCTTGGCCTGGACCTTGAACTTGCCAAAGCCCGGGATCGAGACCTCTTCGCCCTTGACCGCCGCATCGCTCAGCGCCTTGAACACGCCGTCGATCAGGGCCTTGGCCTGGGTCTTGGTGAGTTTGGGCTCGGCGGCCACGGCGGCGTCGACCAGGTCCGAAACGTTCATGGGAAAGCTCCTGCGCTATAGGGCCGGCCAAACTGGGCGCGTCGCGCTGGCTTGTCATCCCTGTATTGGACGCGCCCGTTGGGGCGGCGACCGGCGCTCAGCTTCAGTCCTGGTCCAATGGGCGTCCGCCGTAGATCGCGGCCGGATCGGCGCCGTCCCGAATGGCGATGCGGTTGCGGATGCCCTGGGCCATCTTCTCGTCGAGCTTGGGCGTGTTCCAGCCGGCCGCGCCGCCCAGTTGGATGGGCTGGTCGGGGAAGCTAAGGAAGGTGAAGACCCGATTGGTGACCTCGATCATCCAGGCCTTCATCTCGGGGTCGGAAATTCGCGAGGCTTCAAGATAGGGGATCTCGCCCGTCGGGGTGACGATCTTCACGTCGCTGAAGTCGCCGGCGGGGCTGATCACCTCGCGGCCTGCGTGCCAATCCTCGATCTTGGTGTTGCGCACGCAGGTCTCCACCAGGGCCAGCGCCGCACGGGCCAGGGCCCGGCGTTCGGTTTCAGTCCACGGGGCCTCGGTCATGGGCGATCCTCTTCTGGGGCGGTCTGTTGTCCGCCAGGGCCGATCGGAGGTCAAAGGTCGGGGCAGGGCTGGGCGCCTCGCACGCAACGCGCGCGACTGGGCTCTACGTCGCCATGCGCGGCGCGAATGATCGCCGACGAGCCCCTTCGGGTCTCGTCCCATACGGGTGACGATCCCGGGCGCGGACTTCAGGCCTGGATCGGTTGGAAGTTGCCCGGGTCCAGGCCTTCCGGGATGCCGCGCACGTAGAGGCCCTCGGCGTGATGGCGCGCGAAATCCTCCACCTCGTAGACCTGGCCGTTGAAGACCCCCAGGTGCGGAAGGTCGGGGCCGGTGCGCATCACCGGCTGGCCGGGTTCGAAGGCGTGCTCGATCATAAGAGGTCTCCCGTCCTGGTCGCCGGCACTGTCGGGGCGGCGGCGGCGCGGTTCAAAACACGTGTTCGTCAGCGGCGTTGGCGCGAGTTGGCGCGGGCGTGGGCACGGTGCGGAATGTCACCGAGTAGCGCAGGGCCTCCACCGGCGGAATGCTGTGCTGCCATTGGCTGCGCGAGGGTCCGCTCATCAGATAGGCCGAGCGCGGCTCAGCCTCGATCGAGGCCCGGTCCCAGGCTTGGCCTGACCGACGACGCATGCGGAAGGTGCAGGGCGACAGCAGCGAGACCCCGGCGATGGCGATGGCCGGCGGCCGGTCGCGATGCCAGCCGATCCCCGCGCCTGGCGCGTATTCGGTGACCAGGGCATGGGCGAAGGTGTTGCGCGCAAACCCTGTGAAGACCGCGACCTTGTCCAGCAGCGGAGCGAGGAAATCGGGCAGGGGCTCGCCGGTCTCCACCAGCGCGCCGTCCGGTCCGCGTCGCCAGCCAAACCCAACGACCCGCCTATGGCCCAGATAGCCTTTGTGCTCGTAGGGCTGAAAATCCAGGTCCGCGAACCGCGCGACCAGGGCTTGCTCCTCGGCCGGGGTGATCAACTCGGTCTGGTGGCGGAAACCCTCCGGCAGGGGCGTCTTGGGGGCGATCGGCAGGTCGAAGAGACTGGGCTGGAAATCGATTGCGCGGGACGAGCGGGCGGTCACAGGCCGACCTGTTCGGGCAGAACCCCGGCGTCGAGCAGCATCGTCACCAGATGAGCTCGCTGTGCCGCAGGCGTGTCGGCTTGAGCATCCTGATAGCCGCCTTGCATCAGGCGCACGATCGGCCAATGACCGCCGCAGCCGCGCTGGGGGCAGAACACGCCGGCCTGGACCTGGGCGATGGTGCGGGCCAGGCGCTTGCGCAGGCGCTTGCGCAGGCGCTGGCCGAGAAACTCGCGACGCCCCCAGGTCCGCTCCATGCCGCAGTACTGGCAACGGAACTGGACGTCCCAGCCACGCTCCAGGCAATCGACCAGGCGCGTGGCGGCCATGGCCGGCTGCAATCGGGCGGCCTTGCGCCGGTCGCTCTCGCTAGGTTCAGGCATCGGCCGGCGGCTCCACCTGCCGCACCGCTCGCCACCACGGCCATTGGTGGCCGCCGCCGCGCTCGGTTTTCTCGACCTCGAACCAGGCCACGTCGCCGTCGAAGTCCGGCACATGCTGCGGATCGACATAGTCAGCGCGGCTGCTCAGGCCCCGATCGGTGTGCAACAGGAAATGCAGCGTGCGCCGGGTCCTGGTCTCGCCATAGCCCTCATGGACCGCGATCCGGGTGAGCCGGGCGATCGTCCGAAGATAGACCCGCGGCGGCCTGGAGACGTGAAGCCGCGCGCGCTGACCGGCGCGTTGGGTTGGCATATTAGGCTCCTAGATGTTCCTAATATGTTCTCATTCTTGGAGGTGACGGAGTCAATAGCTGAACCCGCGTGGCGCTATTTGTGACGCCAGACCTTCCAGGAGGAGATGAGAAGGATCGCCGCCAACATCGGCAGCAGGAACGCCGTCGGCACGACTCCGAGCAACCGGCCGCCAATGAAGGTTCCGACAATCGAGCCCGCGGCCATGGTGAGCACGAACCCGGTGTGACGTCTCAGGACGGAGAAGCTCCGATCGCGGCTATATCGCGCGAACCCCATCAGCATGGTCGGAAGACTGACGGCCAGCGACAAGCTGCCCGCGAGCTTGAGGGGGACGCCGAAGAGCAGGACCAAGGTGGGGATCAGCAGCTCGCCGCCGGCGACGCCCATCAGGGCGGCCACGATGCCGATGCCGAGGCCCGCGACGACACCGGCCGCGATCTGCGCGGGCCCAGTGAGCAAGGGCCGCGCATCGCCGTGGCCATGGCCGATCAACAGTACGATGGCGATCACCACCAGGAGGGCGGCGATCACCTTGTAGAGCGTCGCCGACTTGACCCGGGTGGCCCAGCCCGCGCCCAGCCAGGCGCCCAGAAGGCTGCCCGCCAGGAGGTTGAGAAGGATGGGCCAGCTGGCGATGACCGCGCTGAGCGGGACGCTTTGAGCGCGGAACGGCAGGGCGCTAGCCACGACGATCAGGCTCATCGCCTTGTTGAGGATTACCGCCTCGAGCGCGGCGAACTGGAAAACGCCGATCAGGACCGGAAGCCGAAACTCGGCGCCACCAAGGCCAATCAGGCCTCCCAGGGTGCCGATCAATCCCCCGGCGCCGAACGATAACGCCTTGGATCGCGGCTGGTCGGCCGCCTCGCTCAAACCTTCGGTCATCCTTGCCCCCGGGGCCGATCGGCCATCTCATGGCCTGCCCGTGCGGCGTTGTCGCGTCAAGCGCGCGCCAGGCTTAGGGGCGCCAGATCATCTGCAGCGCCACCAGGATGAGGAGCGCGCTGACGGCGCGCTCGAAGACGATCTTGGGTAGTCGGTCGATGACCAGCTTGGCGGTCCAGGTTC
>JAHINZ010000408.1 GCA_018895795.1 Alphaproteobacteria bacterium | reverse complement strand
TCCGGTCTATGACGACGCCTATGCCGAGCACATCAAGATGATCCGCCTGGACCTGAAGATGCACTTCCCGGGCCTGCACCTGGTGGGCCGCAACGGCATGCACAAGTACAACAATCAGGACCACGCCATGATGACCGGCCTGCTGACGGCCGAGAACATCATCGCCGGCGAGACCGTCCACGACGTCTGGGACGTCAATGAGGACGCCGAATATGGCGAGGCCGGCGTGTCCGGGGCCCGCGAGGCGCTGCGCAGCGAACGCGCCGTACCGCGCAAGGTCGCCGCCTAGCATGTCGACCCTGGTTCGGCTCTGGGATCGGCTCTGGCAACGTCTGCCGGCCGGCCTGCGCGAGCTGGGCCTCTACGGCCTGGCCAGCGCCGCCGCCCTGGCGGTGGACTGGGGACTGCTGCTGGCCCTGACCGGCGCGGGGCTGGACTATCGGATCGCCACCGCGGTCGGCTTCTGCGCGGGCATCGCCGTGACCTATGGCCTTAGCGTCTCGGTGGTGTTCCGCAATCGCGCGATCGCCGACCGGCGGCGCGAATTCGCCGGCTTTGTGGGGGTCGGGCTGGCGGGCCTGGCCCTGACCCAGCTGCTGATGGCCCTGTGGGTCGAGCGGCTGCACATGACGCCCGGCCTGGCCAAGATGCCCACGGCGGGCTTGGTGTTCATGTTCAATTTCGCCGTCCGGCGCGCGCTGCTGTTTCGCGCGCCCCCCGCCACCCCTTGAAAGCGCTGGACCCACGTCAGAGCCGGGGGCTGGCCTTGCTGGCCGCCTTCTGCCTGTTCGCGCTGAGCCGCGCCTATCAGGGCGTGCGGCACGACGGGCGACTGTATGTGGCCGACGCCCTGGCCAAGCTGGATCCCGGCGGCATCGGTCGCGACCTGATGTTCGTCCATGACGGACAGTTCGGCTTCAGCCTCTACACCCCGCTGCTCAGCCGCCTGATCGCGACCCTCGGCCTGTCCAACGCCGCCATGGCGATGGTGGGCCTGACGCTTTGCCTGTGGTTCGCGGCGCTGGTGGTGCTGATCGAGGCGCTGCTGGCCGATCGGCGGCCCGCCGTGCGCTGGGCCGCGCTGATCTTCGTGATCGTCGCGCCGGCCTATTACGGGCCGTTCAACGTGATCAATTTCGGCGAGGCCTTCGCCGTGCCGCGCGGCCTGGCCGAGGCGGCGGGCATGGCGGGCATGGCGGCCTATCTGGCCAATCGGCGGGTCCTGGCCTTCGGCCTCTACGCCCTGGCCATGGTGTTCCATCCGATCATGGGCCTGTGCGGCCTGGCGGCGGTGTATCTGGCCCTGTGCCTGGAGGACCGGCGCTGGCTGCTGCTGGGGATCGGCGGCGGCGCGGTGGTGCTGCTGGCGGCGCTGCTCAAGCTGCCGGTCGCCGACCGTCTGCTGGTGGTGATGGACCCCGAGTGGCGCGGCCTGGTCGCGGCGCGCAGCCCGATCGTGTTCACCGCCCTGTGGCCGATCCAGACCTGGAGCCGCCTGGCCGTGCAACTGGCGACCCTGACCGTCGGCGCGATCCTGCTGCAGGGGCGCTCGCGCCGGCTGGCGATCGGCGCCTTGGCGGCCGGCGTGCTCGGCGTGTTGATCGTGGCCTTGCTGGGCGACGGCCTGTCGCTGCTGCTGGTGCTGCAGGTGCAGACCTGGCGGATGCTGGAGCCGATGGCCCTGCTGGCCGCCGCCGCCCTGGCCCTGGCCGTCATCGACCTGCCCCAGCGCGGCCCCTGGGGTCTGATTGCCCTGGCGGCCCTGGTGTGCGGCTGGCTGTTCATCGACCAGGGCGCGGTCGGCTTCGCCGCCGCCGGCGTGGCCCTGACGGCGATGGCGCTGAACGGCCGCATGGCGTGGAGCCGTCCGGACCGGGTTTCCAAGGCGGCCCTGGCGCTGATCGGCGTCGGGCTGGCGGTCTGTCTGATCGAGCGTCTCCTCGCCGTGACCCACGCCCTGGCCGCCATGCCGCCGGCCTGGCCGTTCAGCCTGGGTCTGGCGTGGAACAGCGGCGCGCCGGGCGTGATCATCGCCCTGGTCGTCGGCGTCTGGGTCGCCCAGGACCGGGCGCCGCCGCGCCCGGCGCTGGCCCTTCTGACGACCCTGGTCCTGGCCGGCCTGGCGGCAGGGCTGTGGGACGACCGCTCGGACTATGTGAAATTCCGCGACGCGGGTCCCGACCCGGTCCTGCGGGCGATCCTGGCGCCGCGCCCCGGCGAGGTGCTGTGGCTGGCCGGCGACATGGAGCCCTGGGTCCTGGCCGGGCGCCCCAGCTGGGTCAGCAAGATGCAGGGGGCGGGCGTGGTCTTCTCGCGGCCGTTGGCGGTGGCGTTGAAAGCCCGGGTCGATCGCCTGTGGGCCACCGGCCTGATCGGTCGCGACTGGTTGGAGCCGCTGACCGCCGACGATTCGACACCGGCGGACCTGACGCGGGCGCGGATCGCCGGCTTCTGCGCCGCGCCGGACGCGCCGGCCTGGATCGTTTCGCCCCGGAGCGGCGCGTCGCCGATGGATCCGGCCCTGCGGGCGCGGGTCTGGACGCCGGGCGCGCCCTATGCGCTGGAGCTGATGGGACGGGGCGGGACGAGCTGGCTGACGGCCGATCGCTACGCCGTCATACCCTGCGCCGAGCCCTGAACGACCTCGTCGCGACGATCGCCCAGCGCGGCCGGCGTCCGCAATGAGCGGGCGCTCCAGCAGATCAGGTGCACGAACAGATCGATCACGCCGACGGTGGCCGCCAGAGCGAAGACACCGCACGTCATGATGATCAAAAAGCTCGTCATGGAAACGCTCCTCAGCTGTGCGAATAATCGCTCTCGGGGGCCTTTGGTTCCGGTCTGACGGCGCGCTGAACTCGCCCTTCGGCACACAGGCTATTGACAACGTTGTCAAGCTTGGGGGCAATGCGGCGTCCCGCGAAGACGGACAGGGAGCGAAGCGATGACAGGCACGGGTGTGGATACGCCTTCGGGCGACGCGCATGTTGAAGCCTGCCTGCCGCGCGCAAACATCCACAACACGACACGAGGAAGCTAGATGTCCAATTCCGCAACGGCCCCCAAAACGGGAGGCGGCGGCCTCATCCTGGCGGCCCTCTACGTCACGGCCCTGTTCTTCATCTGGGCCTTCGTGACCAACCTGATCGACCCGCTCGTGAAGAGCATGAAGGTCGTCTACACGCTCACCGATTTCGAGACGCAGCTGAACCAGTTCGCGTTCTTCATCGCCTATGGCGTGATGTCGATTCCGTCGGCGGCCTTTCTGGCCAAGCGGGGCTACGCCAACTCGATCGTGCTCGGCCTGATCGGCATCGTCGCCGGCTGCCTGATCGCCTGGTCGACCACCTTCTCGCACAGCTTCGTCACCGTGCTGCTGGGCCTGTTCGTGGCCGCCTCGGGCATCACCCTGCTGCAGGTCGCGGCCAACCCGCTGATCGCCTCGATGGGCGACCCCAAGGGCTCGCACTTCCGCCTCAACCTGTCCCAGGCCTTCAACTCGATGGGCGCCTATGCGGGCGGCATCTTCGGCGCCAAGTTCCTGCTGCAGGGACCGCTGTTCGAGAAGGACGTCGTGGTCACCGAGGCGATGAAGGCGACGGGCCTGGGCTTCGTCACCCATGTCTATCTGCTGATCGCCGTGATCCTGGCCTTCTTCACCCTGGCGGTGTTCCTGGTTCGCAACACGATCAAGGCCAACGCCCCGGCGCTGGCCGCCCACGTCGAATCGCCGCTGAAGGCCCTGCAGTCCAAATGGGCCAATCTGGGCGCGCTGGGCATCTTCCTCTATGTCGGCGCCGAGGTCTGCGTGATCTCGGGGATGATCTTCTTCCTCGAGCAGAAGCAGATCCTCAACGTGCCCTCGCAGGTCGCAGGCTTCGTCGGCCCGATCTTCATGCTGTTCGCCATGTTCGGACGCTTCGGCGGCTCGGTGCTGCTGCGCTACGTCAAGGCCACCACCATGCTGGCCATCGTCGCGGCCTGCGCCACCGGCCTGTGCGCCCTGGTCATCGCCACCTATCACATGCCGGCCACCCCGCTGGGCGGCTCGGTGATGCTGCCAGGGAACTTCATGGCCCCGCTGACCCTGGGCTTTGTCCCCGGCGTGGCGGCGATCCTGATCGGGCTCTTCAACTCGATCATGTTCCCGACCATCTTCACCATCACCCTGGAACGCTCGTCGGCCCCGGCCTCGGCGACCTCGGGCCTGATGTGCATGGCCATCTGCGGCGGCGGCTTCATCTCGATCCTGTACGGGATCACGGTGGACCAGCTGGTGTCCCACTTCCCGATCGGGGCCCGTTCGCTGGCCTTCATCGTGCCGCTGGTCTGCTACCTCTACGTTCTGTGGTTCGCGTTCGCCGCCAAGTCGGCGCCGGTGCACCAGATCCAGGAAGGCGCGGCCGCCGGCGGTCACTGACCGACCCAGACCGCCGGTCCCAAACGTTCGCCGGCGCCCTTACGGGCGCCGGCGGGCGGATTGACGACCGGGTCCGGGGGCAGGCTTGGAGCCACTCTTCCGGACCGACCCCAGATTTCCTGTAAGCACCAGCGGAAAAACCTCGCTGGCAATCGCGCCGCTCGCCACGACATAAGACGGCTCGAACCGTTTTCAGGAACCGTCATGGCCGCCCCCACAAAAACCCGCTTTATCAGCGGCTTCGGCTTCCAGGTGCTGGCCGCCATGTTGGTCGGCCTGGGTCTGGGCCTGCTGGCGCGTCAGCTGGGGACGGAGACGGGACAGCCTGGCTTCGTGCTGGCGGAGACCCTGCGGCAGGTCGGATCGATCTTCATCCAACTGCTGCGCGTGCTGGTGCCGCCGCTGGTGTTTACGGCCATCGTCGCCAGCATCGCCAATCTGGCGCAACTGCAGAACGCCGCGCGGCTGGTGTCGCGCACCCTGTTCTGGTTCGCCGCCACGGCCCTGATCGCCGTCCTGATCGGCATCACCCTGGGCCTGGTTCTGCAGCCCGGCCTGCACACCACGGTCGCGGTGGCGCAGGCTCACGCGCCCAAGACCAGCGGCTCGTGGCTGGACTTTCTGACCGGCCTCGTGCCCGCCAATATCCTGGGCCTGACCGCCTCGACCACGATCAGCGACACCGGCGCGGCCAAGACCGCCCTGTCGTTCAACGTGCTGCAGATCCTGGTGATCTCGCTGGTCACTGGCGTCGCGGCCCTGAAGGCGGGGGAGGCGGGCAAGGGCTTTCTGGCCTTCAACGCCTCGGCCCTGGTGGTGGTGCGCAAGGTGCTGTCGTGGGTGATCCGGCTGACCCCGATCGGCACCATCGGCCTGCTCGGTAACGCCGTGGCGCAATATGGCTGGACCACGCTGGGACAGCTGGGCGCCTTCACCGGCGCGATCTATCTGGGCCTGGCGCTGGTGCTGTTCGTCGTCTACCCGGTGCTGCTGGCCGCCAATGGCCTGAACCCGCTGAAGTTCTTCGCCGGCGCCTGGCCCGCGATCCAGTTGGGCTTCGTCTCACGCTCGTCGGTCGGCACGCTGCCGGTGACCGAGGCGGTGACCGAGCACAGTCTGGGCGTTCCGCGCGCCTATTCCGCCTTCGCCGTGCCCTTGGGCGCGACCACCAAGATGGACGGCTGCGCGGCCATCTATCCGGCGATCTCGGCGATCTTCGTGGCTCAGTTCTTCGGCGTGCACCTGGCCTGGTCGGACTACTTCCTGATCGTCTTCGTCTCGGTGATCGGTTCGGCCGCCACGGCGGGCCTGACCGGCGCGACGGTGATGCTGACCCTGACCCTGTCGACCCTGGGCCTGCCCCTGGAGGGCGTGGGCCTGCTGCTGGCCATCGACCCGATCCTGGACATGGGCCGCACCGCCGTGAACGTCGCCGGCCAGGTGCTGGTCCCGACCATCGTGGCAAAACGTGAAGGGATCCTGGATCTGGCGACCTACAACACCGCTCGCGTTCCGGCCGAGGCGGTCCTGCATCCCGCCGAATAGGCGAGCGCGGTTGCGCCGGGACGCTTTA
>JAHINZ010000407.1 GCA_018895795.1 Alphaproteobacteria bacterium | reverse complement strand
GCCCCCAACACGGTCGGCCACCGCGAGACGGACCACCTGCGGATCGTCGGCCTGATCGAGATGGGGGCCGAATTCGCCATCGAGGTCCTCAAGCCCGGCGGCGCCTTTGTCGCCAAGGCCTTCCAGGGCGGCGAGACCGCCGATGTCATCGCCCAACTGAAGAAGAACTTCGAGAAGGTCGTCCACTACAAGCCCAAGGCCAGCCGCGCCGACAGCTCGGAAGTGTTCCTGGTGGCGACGGGCTTCAAGGGGCGGTGAGGGCCGCGATCGGATGTTGAAAGACCTGCTCTCGCGTCCGATGCGCAATCTCGTCTATGCCGTGCTGTTCGTGCTGGTCGTCGCGGCCTTCGCCACGGTGGGCTATGGCCTGGCCGGGTGGAGTCTCGGCGACGCCCTCTACATGGTGACCCTGACCATCTTCACGGTGGGCTATGGCGAAGTGCATCCGGTCAATACGGCCTACTTGCACGCCTTGACCATGGCCACGATGATCCTGGGCTGCACCGGCAACATCGTCGTCACCGGCGCGCTGGTCCAGGTTCTGACCCTCAACCAACTTGAGCAATTCTTCGGGAAACGCGTGGAAAAGACCATCGATCAGCTTGAAGGCCATGTCATCGTCTGCGGCTTTGGACGGATCGGCATGATGCTGGCCGGCGAGCTGGCGGCGGCGGGCTCCAAGCTGGTGGTCATCGAGCGCGACGAGGCGCGCGCCCAGCACGCCCTGAGCCTGGGACATCTGTGCCGCCAGGGCGACGCCACCGACGAGGCGATGCTGAAGGCGGTGCACGTCGAACGCGCCAAGGTCATGGCGACGGTGCTGGCCGACGACGCGGCCAACGTGTTCATCACCCTGTCGGCGCGCAGCCTCAACCCCAAGCTCCATATCATCGCGCGCGGCGAGCGTCCCTCCACCGAGGGCAAGCTTCTGCAGGCGGGCGCGGATCGCGTGGTGCTGCCCACCCACATCGGGGCCGAACGGATCGCCGAGCTGATCCTGTTCCCCGAGATCGCGCAGATTTTCCGCGGGGGGCAGACGGGCGCCACCCTGGACAAGGCCCTCGATCGGCTTGGCCTGGACCTGGAAATCCTGGTGGTGCCGCGCGAGGTCGCCGGCGGGACGCTGACGGCCGGCGCGATCGAACGCCGGGCCGGGGCCGCGTTCCTGCTGCAGATCAATCGTCCGGACGGCACGGTGATCGCCAAGCCCGCCGCCGATCACCCCATTGAAGCCGGCGACGGCCTGGTCCTGCTGTCCAAGCTGGGACGCGGGGCGCTGGACCGGCTGTTCGAGGAAGCCTCCACGGCTTCGTCCTAGCCGGATCGACCCAAGCGGGCTCGAACACCTCGACAAACCCGGACCCCGCCGCTATACGAGCGCCGCAAAATGGAGACTCCAATGGAGATTCGCGAAGGGCTCACCTTCGACGACGTTTTGCTCGAACCCGGTCCATCCGACGTCATGCCGACCCAGGTGACGACCGAGACCAAGTTCACGCGTGAAATCAGTCTGAACATCCCGCTCGTGTCCGCCGCCATGGACACGGTCACCGAAAGCCGCCTCGCCATCGCCATGGCTCAGGCCGGCGGCATGGGCATCCTGCACCGCAATATGACGGTCGACGAGCAGGCCGACCACGTGCGCGAAGTGAAGCGCTACGAAAGCGGCATGGTCATCAATCCGCTGACCATCAATCCCGACACCACCCTGGCCGAGATCCGCGAGATCAAGGCCCGTCGTAAGATCTCGGGCTTCCCGGTGGTCGAGGCCAAGACCGGCAAGATGGTCGGCATCCTGACCAACCGCGACATGCGCTTCGAGGGCGACGACAAGGTGCCGGCCTCGGCCCTGATGACCCGCGAGAACCTGATCACGGTCGGGGAGGGCATTGATCATCGCGAGGCGCGCGAGCTACTGCGCAAGCACAAGATCGAACGCCTGATCGTCGTCGACGAGGCCTATCGCGCCGTCGGCCTGATCACGGTCAAGGATATCGAGAAGGCCCAGGCACACCCCCTGGCCGCCAAGGACGACAAGGGCCGGCTGCTGGTCGGCGCGGCCTCGACGGTCGGGGATCCCGGCTTCGAGCGCTCCATGGGCCTGGTGGACGCCGGCGTCGACGTGGTGGTCATCGACACCGCCCACGGTCACTCCAGCCAGGTCACGGCGGCGGTGTCGCGTCTGAAGCGCGAGGCCAATCGCGTCCAGATCGTCGCGGGCAATATCGCCACTTATGACGCCGCGCGCGCCCTGATCGACGCGGGCGCCGACGCGGTGAAGGTGGGCATCGGCCCCGGCTCGATCTGCACCACCCGCATCGTCGCGGGCGTGGGCGTGCCGCAGCTGACCGCGATCATGGAAGCCGTCCGCGCCGCCAAGGACAGCGGCACACCGGTGATCGCCGACGGCGGCATCAAATATTCGGGCGACCTGGCCAAGGCCATCGCGGCCGGCGCCAGCAGCGCCATGCTGGGCTCGATGTTCGCGGGCACCGAAGAGGCGCCCGGCGAGGTGTTCCTGTACCAGGGACGGTCCTACAAGAGCTATCGCGGCATGGGCTCGGTGGGCGCCATGGCGCGTGGCTCGGCCGATCGCTACTTCCAGAAGGAAGTCACCGACAGCTTCAAGCTGGTGCCGGAAGGCATCGAGGGCCAGACGCCGTTCAAGGGCGCCATCGCCCCGGTGCTGCACCAACTGGTCGGCGGTCTTCGCGCCGCCATGGGCTATGTGGGCGCGCCCACGATCGAAGAGTTCCAGCATCGCGCCCGCTTCGTGCGCATCACCGGCGCCGGCCTGCGGGAAAGTCACGTCCACGACGTGATGATCACGCGCGAAGCGCCCAACTATCCGAGCGCGGTCTAGATCATGCGGGTCGCCATCGAACTTCAACTCCTTGCCGCCGCGGTCCTGATCGGCCTGGTCCACCTGATTTGGGCCGCCGCCGCCGCGCAACCCCAGCGAGGGCTGAAGTGGAATGTCGGCCCGCGCGACACGCCGATCGTGCTCACGGGCATGGCGGGGCGTCTCGAGCGCGCCTTCGCCAATTTCCGTGAGACCTTCCCGCTGTTCGCGGTCGCCGTGGTGGTCACCTATCTTTCGGGACGCATCGGCTATCTGACCGCCCACGGCGCGCTGCTCTATGTGGCGGCGCGCGCGATCTACGTGCCGCTCTACGCGTTCGGCGTCCCCGTCGCGCGAACCATCGTCTGGCTGTTGTCCTTCATCGGTCTTGGGATGGTCCTCGCGGCCATGGTGGTCTGAGACCATGCGCGACGGTGGACGGGTTTCAGCGGCGATCGAGGTTCTGGCCGAGATCGAGGCGCGGCATTTCCCTGTGAAGATGGCGCTCAAGCGTTGGGGCGAGAGCGCGCGCTATGCCGGCTCCAAGGACCGGGCCTTCGTGTCCGGCCTGGTGCTCGACGCCCTGCGCCGCAAGCGCTCCCTGGGCTTCATGATGGGCGACAGCACGGCGCGCGGCGTGGTGTTGGGCGTTCTGGGCCTCGTCTGGGGCTGGTCGCCCGAGCGCGTCGCCGAGATGGCCAGCGAGGAACACGGACCGGGGGCTTTGGCGGACGCCGAGATCAAGGCCCTGGCCGCGCCGGCTTCGCTGGCTGACGCGCCCGCGCCAGTGGCCGGTGACTATCCGGACTGGCTCGAACCCTTCCTGGCCCGCGCCCTGGGCGGCACGGTGCTCGACGAGATGGCGGCCCTGTCGCAGCGGGCCCCCGTCGATCTGCGCATTAACACCATCAAGACCGACACGGATCGTGGCGCCAAGGCCGTCGCGTTGATTGGCGCCGAACCGGCCGGTGTTCTCGACAACGCCTTCCGCATTCCCGCGCCCCAGGCGGCTGACCGCACGCCTTCGGTCGAGGCCGTGCCGGCCTTTTCCAAGGGCTGGTTCGAGGTGCAGGACCTGGGCTCGCAGATCGCGGCGGCCGTGGCCGGCGAGATCAAGGGCAAGCAAGTGCTGGACTTCTGCGCCGGCGGCGGCGGCAAGACCCTCGCCCTGGCGGCGGCCATGGGCAATACCGGCCAGATCTTCGCCCATGACAGCGACGCTCGCCGCCTGGCCGACACCATCCGTCGCGGCCAGAGGGCCGGGGTGCGCAATCTGCAGATCCGCTCGCCGATCGAGGCCGAGCCGCTGAAGGGCCTGGAGGGCAAGCTGGACGTCGTCTTCGTCGACGCGCCCTGCACCGGTTCGGGCACCTGGCGCCGTCACCCCGACGCCAAGTGGCGGCTGTCGCCCGATCAGTTGGCCAAGCGTCAGATCGAGCAGGACAGCGTGCTGATCGACGCGGCCGACTTCGTGAAGGTCGGCGGGCGCCTCGTCTATGTGACCTGCTCGCTGCTGATCGAGGAGAACGAGGACCGCGTCGCCGCCTTCCTGGCGCGCCGGCCCGACTTCGCCGTCAAGCCGATCGCCATGGACGCCGTGGCCGAGCACGTGTCCGAGCACGGCTATCTGCGCCTGACTCCCCATAATGCCGGCACCGACGGCTTCTTCGCCGCCGTGCTGGAACGAACCTGAAACCCTTCTCCCCCTGCGGGAGAAGGTGGCCGCGAAGCGGTCGGATGAGGGGTTTCGGCGCTCGAAGCGTCGCCGGCCGGCCGTCCGATCGAGGCGCGACCCCTCATCCGTCAGCCTGCGGCTGACACCTTCTCCCGCGAGGGGAGAAGGGCAGACTATTCGAACGCCGGAGACCCATCGCCCATGACCGCCCCCGCCCACCACCAGCGCGTTCTGATCGTCGACTTCGGCAGCCAGGTCACCCAACTGATCGCCCGCCGGGTGCGCGAGGCCGGGGTCTATTGCGAGATTCATCCGTTCGACAAGGCCGAGGCGCTGGTCGATGCCTACGCGCCGTCGGCCATCATCCTGTCGGGCGGTCCCGCCAGCGTGCTGGAAGCCGACAGCCCCCGCATCGGCAAGAAGCTGTTCGAGCTGGGCGTGCCGTTGTTGGCCATCTGCTATGGCCAGCAACTGCTGTGCGACGTGCTGGGCGGCAAGGTCGAGGGCGGTCACGCCGGCGAGTTCGGTCGGGCCGAACTGACCATCGGCAAGGCCAGCCCGCTGTTCGAAGGCCTGGCGGGCGTCGGTGGAGTGGAAACCGTCTGGATGAGCCACGGCGACCGCGTCACCGCCATCCCCGAAGGCTTCGAGGTGATCGCCACCTCGAACGGCGCGCCGTTCGCGGCCATCGCCAATGACGCCCGCAAGATCTACGCGGTGCAGTTCCACCCCGAGGTGGTCCACACGGTCAACGGCACGCAGATCTATCGCAACTTCCTCAAGCTGGCCGGCCTGAAGGGCGACTGGACCATGGCCGCCTTCCGCCAGGAGATGGTCGGCAAGATCCGCGCCCAGGTCGGAGCCGGCAAGGTGATCTGCGGTTTGTCGGGCGGGGTCGACAGCTCGGTCGCCGCCGTGCTGATCCATGAAGCCATCGGCGACCAACTGACCTGCGTGTTCGTCGACACCGGCCTGCTGCGCCACAATGAAGCCGACCAGGTCGTCACCCTGTTCCGGGATCACTACAACATCCCGTTGATCCATGTGGACGCCGGCGCCGAGTTCCTGGGCGCCCTGGCCGGGGTCAGCGATCCGGAGACCAAGCGCAAGATCATCGGCGGCAAGTTCATCGACATCTTCGACCGCGAGGCCGGCAAGATCGACGGCGCCGACTTCCTGGCCCAGGGCACGCTGTATCCCGACGTCGTTGAAAGCGTGTCGGCGCGCGGCGGCCCCTCGGCGGTGATCAAGAGCCACCACAATGTCGGCGGTCTGCCCGACTTCATGAAGCTGAAGCTGGTCGAGCCGCTGCGCGAACTGTTCAAGGACGAGGTCCGCGCCCTGGGCGTCGAGCTGGGCCTCGCCCCGGCCTTCGTCGGCCG
>JAHINZ010000035.1 GCA_018895795.1 Alphaproteobacteria bacterium | reverse complement strand
GCGCGGTCAGGAAGGCGGCCTTGGCCTCGGTGTGCAGATCCAGGCCATGAGTGACGCCGTCCTGGACGATGTAGTCCATCAGGGCGTGCTTCAGAGCCGGATGGTTGTGTCCGTAGTTCAGGCTGGAGCAGCCCGCCAGGAAATCGAGATAGCGGCCACCTTTGTCATCGTACATCCAGGCGCCGACCGCGCGGCGAAACTGGCGCGGGATGGAGCGCGAATAGCTACGAACCTGGGATTCCATGCGGTCATAGAGCGAGAAGTCCGACGTGGCGCGGCTGGGCTGGGGGTGGAGTGGGACGGTCATGCGTCCTCCCTTGCAAATTAAGGTTGGGCAAATTCAGGTTTGGCGAATTGGGATCAGGACAGCGGGCCGATCGTGACCTGCCATTCGGTGTCGTGGGCGCCGGCGAAGTGGTCGTCGCGAAGAAACATCGGGGCCTTGGTCAGCATCAGGTTCCGCTTGCGGGCGAAGGCCGTGAACAAGGCCCAAGACGCGGCGTTGGCCTTGGTGATCGTTGTCGCCAAGACACGGGCTCCGCGGGCCGAGGACCTGCGCAGCAGCGCGTCCAGCATCAAGCCGCCCAGGCCGGCGCCCCTGGCGTCCTGATGCACCGCCACCTGCCAGATGAAGAACTGGTCAGGCGTGGACGGCGGGCGATAGCCCGAGACCCAGCCGATCAGCTTTGCGTCCCGCTCGGCCATCACGCACGTATCGGCGAAATGCGAGCACTGCAGGAGGTTGCAGTAGGCGGAATTGGCGTCGAGCGGCGGGCAATCCCGGATCAGGGCCGTGACGGCGGGCCCGTCCTTGGCGCCTGGGGCGCGAAGGTGAACGGAGAGGTTTCGACCGACCTCCCCGCCTTGAGGCAGGATGGTTGAAGGCGCGGAAGCGCGTAGATTTGCGATATCGATTATTTCGCCCCCCGAAGGTATTTTTTGGACAGCCTAGCCAAGCATGGCCGGTGGAAGCGGCCAAACATCGCTCATAATGGTCGAAAAATCAACCCTGAACCAAATTTTTGAACGCCAAGCGGCTCTGCGAGCCATATTATACTTCGGCTTCCGAACTAAAATACCGTTGGCCTAGCTTAGTTCCGAACGCTAATTGTTGGGCGATGGAAGGCCCGATCACCAACGCCGCGCTGCGGGCGATTCGACGGATTTTGCGGGCCGCCGATCAGGGTGGGCGCAAACTCGCGACCGAGACCGGCCTGACCCCTTCCCAGCTTCTGGTGCTGCAGGAAATCGAGCGGCTTGGAGAGACCACGCCGAGCGCCGTCGCCGCGACCCTGCAGTTTGGCCAGGCGACCGTGACCAACATCGTCGATCGGTTGGTGGCGGCGAATTTCGCGACCCGGCAGCGTAGCGAGCGCGACAAGCGCCAGATCCTCTTGCGCGTCACCGAGGCCGGACGGGCGGTTCTGGACACCGCGCCGGATCTGCTACAGGCCGTGTTTCGAGGCCGTTTCGAAGGGCTTCCGCCCTGGGAGCAGGCGATGATTCTGGCGGGCCTTGAACGCCTGGGTCAGATCCTGGGCGCCGACGAAATCGATGCGGCCCCGCTGATCGACGCGGGCGCCATCGACAGACCCCTTTGAAGCCCGGCGGCTGGACCCCCTAATTTCAGACGATTGAGTTGATGCCAATTCCGCTGTCGGCGCCTCGATCGACGGTCGCCGCGCAGACAGATCTTTCGGACCGCCAGCCCCTGGATTTAAGCTGAAGCCTTGAGCGCGGCTCGGCGGGGCGCCAAGACGTCTGCCTGAGCTTCGGAAATGGAATCTGTCTATGCCAACCCCGGAAATTGACGCCCTGCCCCGCGCCGCGGACCAAGCGCCGACGCGCCTCACGATTCGGCGACCCGATGACTGGCATGTCCACCTTCGCGACGGCGCCATGCTCGCCGCCGTCGTCAACTACACGGCCCGGCAGTTCGCGCGGGCCATTGTCATGCCCAATCTCAATCCGCCCGTCACGACGGTCGCGGCCGCGCTGGCTTACCGGGACCGCATTCTCGCGGCCGTTGAGCCGGGACTGACGTTCATGCCCTTGATGACCTGCTATCTGACCGACTCCATCGACCCGGACGAAGTCGAGCGTGGCTTTACGCAGGGCGTGTTCACCGCCTGCAAGCTCTACCCCGCCAACGCCACGACCAATTCGCGCCACGGCGTCACCGACATCGAAAAGATCCGACCCGTGTTGGAAACAATGCAGCGAATCGGCATGCCGCTGCTGATCCACGGCGAGGTCACGGATCGACAGGTCGACATCTTTGACCGGGAGGCCGTGTTCATCGAACGGGTCCTCATAAAGCTGATCGCGGATTTCCCCGCCCTCAAGGTGGTGTTCGAGCACATCACGACGGCCGAC
This sequence comes from Alphaproteobacteria bacterium, assembly GCA_018895795.1. Lineage (GTDB taxonomy): Bacteria > Pseudomonadota > Alphaproteobacteria > Caulobacterales > Caulobacteraceae > Caulobacter. The sequence goes on along the minus strand of JAHINZ010000035.1, from coordinate 671 downwards.
GCTGTGGCCTTCGTCGAGGCCGGCGGTCCAAATCTGGCGGCGACGATTACCCCGCACCATCTGGCGATTAATCGCAACGCGATGTTCGAGGGCGGGATCCGACCACACTTCTACTGCTTGCCGATCGCCAAACGCGAGCCGCACCGGCTGGCCCTACGCCGGGCGGCGACCTCGGGCTCCGCCAAATTCTTCCTGGGCACGGACTCAGCGCCGCACGCCGTCGCCGCCAAGGAATCCGCCTGCGGTTGCGCCGGCCTGTTCAACGCGCCCTTCGCGATGGAGAGTTATGCGAAGACGTTTGAGGAGGAAGGCGCGCTGGACCGGTTGGAAGCCTTCGCATCCGAGAACGGCCCGCGATTTTATGGCCTCCCGCTCAACGAAGGCGTCATTGACCTGGAAAGAACTGACCATCAGGCGCCAGACCGTTTCGAACAGGGCGGGTCCGATCTGGTTCCGTTCCACGCTGGTGAGACCCTGAATTGGTCGGTGATCGACCACCGCCGGACGGTCTAGGCTTGGAGGGCTTCAGCGGGCGACGCTTATTCGCGGATCGCTGGTGCGGGCGCCCGCTCGGGCCCCTACATTAGCGCCATGACCCAAGTGATTGTCTGGTTCGACGGCGCATGCCCGCTCTGCCTCAGGGAGATCGCTCTGATGCGGCGGCTCGATCG
>JAHINZ010000406.1 GCA_018895795.1 Alphaproteobacteria bacterium | reverse complement strand
TTGCTCTGTATTGCTATTTTTGGTTGAGTAATGTGAACTCGACCTCGCCGCCTAGCCAGGAATGCCTTGGCGGAGCCCTCGCCCGCTGTCACAAGTCCGCCGTGCCCACGATCGTTGATTCCGCCCCTCTCGACACCGCCCGCGACGTGCTGCGCCGGACCTTCGGTCACGCCGATTTCCGGGGGATGCAAGCGGGGGTGATCGGCGAACTGCTGGCCGGACGCAGCGCCATGGCGGTGTTGCCCACGGGCGGCGGCAAGAGCCTGTGCTACCAGATCCCCGCCTTGATCCGTCCAGGCCTGGGCCTGGTGGTTTCGCCGCTGATCGCCCTGATGGCCGATCAGGTGGCGGGTCTTCAACAGGCGGGCGTGGCGGCCGAACGTCTGGACTCCAACACCCTGCCGGGTGAGCGCGCCGAGATCTGGCGGCGCATCGACGCCGGCGAACTGGATCTCCTGTACCTGTCGCCCGAAGGCCTGATGCAGCCGTCGATGCTGGACCGGCTGTCACGGCTGAACCTGGCCTTGGTCGCGGTCGACGAAGCCCACTGCGTCAGCCAGTGGGGTCACGACTTCCGACCCGAATACCGCATGCTGGGCCGCATCGCCGAGGTGTTCCCGAACGTCCCGCGGCTGGCCGTCACCGCCACCGCCGATGCTCGCACCCGTGACGATATCCGCGCCGAGCTGCGCCTGGAGGGCGCGGCCGAGTTCGTCGACAGCTTCGCCCGTCCCGAACTGGCCCTGAGCGCCGAACGCAAGCGCGGCAAGGGCCATGATCGGGTGGTCGAACTGGTTCTGGAGCGCCCCAACCGGGCCGGCGTCGTCTATGCCGGCAGCCGCGACTCCACCGAAAAGCTGGCCGAGAGGCTGATCGCCCAAGGCATACCGGCCCTGGCCTATCATGCCGGTCTCGACAAAAATGTCCGCGCCCGGCGGCTGGAAGAATTCCTCGAGGCCGATGCGGCGGTGATGGTGGCGACGATCGCCTTCGGCATGGGCGTCGACAAGCCCGACGTCCGCTTCGTGATCCACGCCGACCCGCCCGCCGCCATCGAGGCCTATTGGCAGGAGATCGGCCGGGCGGGCCGCGACGGCCAGCCGGCCGAGGGCATCACCCTCTATGGCTCGGCCGACATGGCTTGGGCCAGCAAGCGCATCGAGAGCCGCGAGGCGCCCGACGAGGTGCTGCAGGTCCAGACCCGCAAGCTGCGCCAGCTCTACGCCATGCTGGAGGGGACCACCTGTCGAGCCGCCGCCGTGCGCCGCTATTTCGGCGAGGAGGGCGTGGCCCGCTGCGGAGTCTGCGACATCTGCACCTCGCCGCCCCAGGGGATCGACGCCACCGAGGCGGCCCAGAAGGCGCTGTCGGCGGCCCACCGCATGGGCGGACGTTTCGGCCGCGGTCGGTTGATCGACCATCTGCTGGGCAAGACCAAGGACGTCACGCCGCAGGAGGCCCAGATGTCGACCTTCGGCATCGGCCGCGAGCTGAGCCCGATGTCCTGGCGCGACCTGCTCGACACCCTGGTGTTCGAAGGCCTGCTGCGTGAGGATCCCAATGACGGCCGGCCGCTGATCGGCCTGGGCGAGGTCGAGGGCGTCAAGGCCGTCTATCGCGGCGAGCGCCGGGTCAGCCTGCGCCAGCAGGTCGAGGCCGCCGACGCCAGCACGCGATCGGGCGCGCCGCGGAAACGCCGCGAGGGCAAGGCCCTGACCGTGCCGATCGCGGACCAGGCCCTGTTCGAGGCCCTGCGGTCCTGGCGCCGCGAACAGGCCCAGGCCCAGCACGTGCCGCCCTATGTGATCTTCCACGACGCCACCCTGGCCGAGATCGCCGCCGCGCGTCCGGCCAGCCTGCCGGCCCTGGCCAAGGCCGGCGGGGTCGGGCAGGGCAAGCTGGATCGCTACGGCGAGGCGGTGCTGAAGGTGGTGCGCGAGAATTAGAGCGTGTCGGCGACCACGCCTGCGGCCCGCATGGCCGCCAGCCGCGCGAAGGCCAGGGTCAGGGCCTTGCGGCGGGCGGGGGCTAGAGGCGCGACCGGGGCCTCGCGGACCACAGCCCCGCCAAAGCCGTCGGCGACGATCAGCCCCGGCTCATCCGGCAGGATCCCGTCCGGGAAGTGCGGCGCGACGGCGAAATAGAAGGCGTCGCAATAGGGGGCGTATTCGGGCCACTTGCGATCGATCCGGAAGTCCTCCAGCCCTGACTTGACCTCGACAATCAGGATGTCGCCCTTGCGGCCCAGGGCCATCAGGTCGGCCCGCCGGCTATTGGGCAGGGTCACCTCGGCCAGGGGCGCATAGCCCAGGCTGACCAGAAATCGCGCCGCCCCGCGCGTCACCGCCTCGGTGGTCTCGGGCCGCGATAGGCGAAGGTCGATCACGACGTCCATGGCGCGATCTTGTTCCAGCTTTGTTCGCGAATCAAGAGCCGATCAGGCGTGAAAACGGCACTGGGCGATTTCCAGTTGCTGGGCGGGCGCGGCTCCGTACGCCATCACCACCGATTCCGCTTCTTGACGGGTGATCACGACCGGCGCTCGGTCATCCACCACGCGATCCAGGACTTCCTTCAGATTGGCCCGGATTTCCGCACCGGCCAGGATTTGACGCTATGGCGCGGGCTGCTTGGTCGGTCGCAGCATCGAGACGTCATAGCCCAGGGCCTTGGCGCGGGCGGTCAGGGCTTCGCGCTCAAGATCGCTGGGCGGCTTGCGGGTGAGCAGCCAGAGGTACTTGCCCGAGCCCTCGCCGACGATCGACCAGCTGTAGTCATCGGCATGGTCCATGACCCAGTAGTCGCCCCAGAACGGACCGAAGAACGAGACCTTCAGCTTGGCGTTGGTCGCCGTATCGACCACCTTGGCCTTGCCCTCGCTGACCTTCACCGGGCCGTCGACCGCGCCCTGGCGGCAGGTATTGACCACGCGGATCAACCCGTCGGGACGCTTGGCATAGTCGGCGGTCACCCCCTCGCAGCCCTTCTCGAAGCGCATGTCATAACGGGCCGCCTCGTACCAGCGGCCCAGATAGCGATCGAGCGCCACCGTCTTGGCCGGTTGCGGCGGCTGGGGATTGCCGCTGGGGCCAGCGATACACCCGCTCAGCAGCAGGCCGAGGGCAGACAGGGCGAGGAGGGGCTTCATCGAGGGTCTCACACGGGGGGCTGCTGGGGAAATTCAAGCTTGGCGTAGCCGAGCGCCTTGACCCGCGCCAGGGCCGTCGCCTTGGCCGACGGCGCCATTACCGCTTGCCGCGACAGCAGCCAGACATAGTTGCCGCCCGGCGTGGCCATGATCGCCCAGGACTGGTCATTGGCGCGATCCAGAACCCAGTATTCCTGGGTCTTCAGCCCGCCCAGGAAGCTCATCGAGAACTTGGCGTTGGCGGACGCGCCGGCGACGATCTTGCCGGTGGTGTTGAAGGTCTTGGCCGCGCCCGAGGCCGAGCCCCTGCGGCAGATCTGCAGGACCTTGAAGCCGCCTGAGCCCTCGGTCGTGAACTGGGTTGTCGCCGCCTCGCAGTCGCGTTGGCCGGCATTGGGGGTGCGGGCGATCTCGTACCATTTGCCGCTATAGAAGGCCGCCGAGACCGGCTTGGCTGGCGGTTGGGCGGCGGCCAGGGCCGCGCCCGCGATCGAAACGCTCAGAGCCGCGCCGAAGAGGATCGAGGTTGAGTTCCGCATCTGCAAACCTTGCCAACAAGGGGACTCAAACGCAAACCGCCCGCCGAGGGTTCCCGGCGGGCGGTCCGTGTTGTGGTCCGATTGGCGATTTGGCGTCGCCTATTCCGCGGCGATGCTGACCGCGTTCACGGGACGGTTCCTGAAGTTGATGGCCTGCAGGTGACGGATGCCTTCCTCGGCGATGTCGTCGCCGACCATCCGGTCGCCTTCGCCGCGCAGTTCGTCGATATCGACATACATGGCGTAGAAGGCCTTGGTGCGGTCGGTGATGATGCCGGCGTTCAGCAGCGTCTTGACCAGCACCCGGAAGATGTTGGTCTGCTCCTTCATGTTTTCCCGACGCACATCGTCGGTCATGATCTTCCCGTATTCCTCGACCACCTTGTCGGGATCGAGACCAAATTCGGCATAGAGGTCCAGCTGCTGGTGGGGCGAGACCAGGTTGAACAGCAGGGTCTGGAAGCAGTGCGCCGCCCAGTCCTCGATGATCGCGTGTTCCTCGGCGCTCAGCTTGGGCACCGTGCGGTCAGCCCAGATCTTGCCGAACTTGTGGTGGAAGGCCTCGTCGGTCATCACCAGCTGCAGCATCTTCTTCCCCACCGGGTCGTTGATGTGCATGTAGAAGGTGGCGAAGGCGCCCATGGCCAGGCCCTCGACCAGCATCTGCATGCCGATGATCTTCTTGTAGACCTCCGGCGCGCCGATGATCTCGACCAGCAGGGTCTTCAGGGCCGGACCGCACTCGACCGGGCGACCCCAGCGGGCCTTGATATATTTGGCGAAGGCGGTGACGTGGCGGGCCTCTTCGCGGGTCTGGTTGGCGGCGTATTCCTGCGCGCCCTGATCTTTCAGCACATGGCAGAGGCTGGCCGACAGGTTCAGCGCGCCCTGCTCGCCATGCAGGATCGACGAGAAGCTGCGCAGCACCGATTGGTTGATGAAGCGGATGCGCGTCTTGGGATCGCTGAGATGGTTGGAGACGTAGTCGGTCGACAGGGCGATGACCATTTCCTCGGGGACGAGGGCCTGGTTCTCCATGTCGAAGGGTTCGTCGAAATCGATATAGGCCTTGTCCAGCGGATCCCAGAAATGGTCATGGGTCGCGGAAATGATCTTGTCGAAGGCCGAGGAGCGGTTGTTGTAGCGGTCCAGTTCGAGCATCGACTCGAAATCGTCCGGCGCCACCGCGTCGTACATGGCGTCCTTGGTGATGTTCTTGTCCGTCATGGGGGCTCCTCCGGTGGCCAGGGTCGGGGCGGGTCTTGCGTCAGCCTCCAACGATCTGAACACTGTCAACTCAATCTCCCCGAGGGGTCAAATTAAAAATGACGGATGCGTCAGGTTCGCTTTGGACGCGAAAGGGCCGGCGATGGAGATGACATGGTCCCGCCCCTGAACATCTTCATCCTGAGCGGGGCGGGGGTTTCGGCCGAGAGCGGCCTGAAGACCTTTCGCGACGCCGACGGCCTGTGGACCCAGACCGACCTGGCGCAACTGGCGACGCCGGAGGGGTTCGCCCGCGACCCGGTTCGGGTGCGCGAGTTCTATTCGGCCCGGCGCAAGATCCTGCGGATCGCCGCGCCCAACCGCGCCCATCTCGCCCTGGCCCGACTGGAGCGCGAGATGACCGCCCTGGGCGGCTCGGTGTTTCTGTGCACCCAGAACGTCGACGACCTGCATGAAAGGGCCGGCGGCCAGCGGGTGGTTCACATGCATGGCGAGCTGAACGTCACCGCCTGCACCCTGTGCTCGGGTCACTGGACCGATCGCGGCCCGCTGACCGCCCAGCAGGTCTGCGCCGAATGCGGGGCGGTTGGAACCTGCCGCCCGAACGTCGTGTGGTTTGGCGAAATGCCCATGCACATGGACCGGATCAACCAGGCCCTGGAGGAGGCCGACCTGTTCGTGGCCATCGGCACGTCCGGCTCGGTCTATCCCGCCGCCGGCTTCGTGGCCGAGGCCCGGGCCCTGGGCGTCGCGACCTGCGAGATCAACCTTCAGCGCTCGGACAACGCCCACGCCTTCGATCGGCGGATCTATGGCCCGGCCAGCGAGAAGGTGACCGCATGGGTGGCTGAGGTGCTGGGGGATTGAAGGCGCTCCGGCTCTGGGGGCGTGCGGACACGGCTTGGCCGCCTCACGCGAACGCTCGCTGAAGGGATGGGAAGGGTCGCGGAGCGTCCGGACGACGTCCGGATGAGAGAAAAAAATACCGTTTCGACGAAGCCAGACGCTCCGCGCCATCGTTATCCGTCAGCGTCCCGTCAGGTGGCCCTGTTGAGGCCTTACCGGGAGCCGCTGCGCCAGGTTT
>JAHINZ010000405.1 GCA_018895795.1 Alphaproteobacteria bacterium | reverse complement strand
TGCCGGGCGACCGCATCGTCGGCATCCTGCGCGAGGACGCCGCCGCCGAACAGGATGGCGGCCTGGATATTCACACGATCGACTGCCCCAAGCTGGCTGACTACGAGGACCACGAGGAGCTTTGGCGCGACCTCAACTGGACGCCCGAGGCCGAGCGCGAGACGGTGTCGCTGACCCGCCTGCACGCCACGATTCAGAATGCGCCGGGCGTGTTGGGCCAGGTTTGCACGATCATCGGCGAGGCCGGCGGCAACATCGTCAGCCTGCGCATGCACCATCGACAGAGCGATTTCTTCGACGCGGACATCGATGTCGAGGTGCGCGACGCCAAGCACCTGACCAATATCTCGGCGGCGCTGCGGGCCTGCCCGTCGGTCGAGACGGTGGATCGTACGCGGGGCTAGGCGTTCAGCTTGGCGACAGCGTCGCGGGTGGCCGCCGTTAGCGGTGAGGGCAGGGCGTCCAGCGCGAACCAGCCCCAGTCCGACAATGCATGGGTTTCCTGGATCGCCGGTTCGCCCTCGAAGCGTTCGGCGCGATAGGTGATCGCCACCCAGTGATAGTCCTCGGCGATCATGTCGGTGACGGCCAGCACCGGGCCGGCGACCAAGGTGATCCCCAGCTCTTCGTGGATTTCCCGCACCGCGCAGGACCGGGCGGCCTCGCCCCAGTCCAGCTTGCCACCGGGCACGCCCCAATGCGCGGCCTCGGGGGCCTTGATCCGCTTGACCAGCAGCAGACGGCCTTGGCCGTCGATGATGGCGGCGCCGCAGCCGACGCGAGGACGAAGGGGTTCGGTCATGGCGCTGGTAGAGCCAAATCCCGCGCCGGGCGCAAGGCGTCACGCCGCCGTTTGAAGACTCGACCGGCTGGGCTATATCCCGCTCATGACCAACGATGACGTTCTCGACGAATTCCGCGCCGCCGGCGCCCTGCGCGAAGGTCACTTCGTGCTGTCCAGCGGCCTGCACAGCCCGGTGTTCCTGCAGAAGAACCTGGTGTTCATGCGGCCGCAGCGCTGCGAGCGCCTGTGCAAGGCCTTGGCCGAAAAGATCATCGCCACCGTCGGTCAGCCCGATGTGGCCGTGTCGCCGGCCGTCGGCGGGATCATCCCCGGCTATGAGACCGCGCGGCATCTCAACGTCGCTTCGATCTATGTCGAGCGCGAGGACGGGGGCTTCAAGTTCCGGCGCGGCTTCCACCTCGAGCCCGGCCAGAAGGTCGTGATGGTCGAGGACATCGTCACCACCGGCCTGTCGTCGCGCGAATGCATCGCCGCGATCCAGGCGGCCGGCGGCGACGTGATCGCCGCCGCCTGCATCGTCGACCGCTCGGGCGGCAAGGTCGATGTCGGCGTGCCGCTGGTCTCGCTGTGCAGCCTGGAAGTGCCCGCCTATCCGGCCGACGCCCTGCCGCCGGAGCTGGCCGCGATCCCGATCGAGGATCCCGGCAGCCGCCGGCTGAAGGCCTAGTCTCCCTATTTGGCCGGCGCGGGCGGCGTCAGCTGTTTGACCGGCCAGGCGATCCCCAGCTGTTCCAGATAGGTCCCGTACTTGGCGGGGTCGTAGTAGAACGCCCGCATGCTCGGCCGGTAGGTCGCCATGATATTGGCGTTGATCTGGGTCTGGGGCCGGTCGGTCGCGGCCAGCATCGGTACGTATTTCTGGTCCTTGGTCTGCACGTCCCTGAACCAGGCCTTCGACGCCTCCAGCAGCTTGGGCTGAGTCAGCAGGTCCAGCGCCGTCATCGCCACCACCTTCGAGCCCGCCGCCACGCCCTTGTGGGCGATCGGCGTGGCCATCGAGATGGCGTTGGCCCAGTGGTGACCGGGCAGGTCGGGGATGTTGGCTGGATAGTTGATCGTAATGGTCGGCATGATCCAGGAGATGTCGCCGATGTCGTCCGACCCGCCGCTCTCGGGCTTCGGATCCGGCGCGGTCAGGCCCTTCAGCTTGACGTCCAGGCCCTCCGTCTTGGTCGAGCCCACATTGGTCTGGACGGCCTTGGCGAAGGCCTGCTCGTCGGTGGTCCACTTGGGAAGGCCCACCGCCTCGATATTGGCCTCGGCGGCTTCGGCCATCGGCTTGTTGAAGTAGCGCGGCGCGGCCGTGCCGATCACCAAATGATCGACCGTGGTGTCGGTCATGTCGGCGGCGGCCTGGGCGATTTTGTTGCCGATCGCATAGTTCTTCTTGATCGCGTCGAAGCTCTGTTCGCGGAAATAGTACCAGACGCTGGCCTCGGACGGCACGACGTTGGGCTGATCGCCGCCGTCGACGATCACATAGTGCGAGCGTTGTTCGGGCCTGAGGTGCTCGCGACGCATGTTCCAGCCCATATCCATCAGCTCGACGGCGTCCAGGGCGCTCTTGCCTCGCCAAGGCGCGCCGGCCGAGTGAGCGGACTCGCCGTGGAAATTGTACTTCACCGAGACCAGACCCGTGCCGATCGACGGTCCCCAGCTGGTCTGCAGGTTCGAGCCGACATGGGTGAACAGGGTGACGTCCACGTCCTTGAACACGCCGTCGCGGACCATGTAGGCCTTGCCGGCCACCAGCTCTTCGGCGACGCCCGGCCACAGCATCAGGGTCCCGGCGATGTTCTCCTTGATCATCAGATCCTTCAGCGCCAGGGCCGCGACCACGTTCAGGGCCTGGCCGGAATTGTGGCCTTCGCCATGACCGGGCGCGCCGGGGACGATCGGGTCGTGCCAGGGCACGCCAGGCTTTTGCGAGGCCTTGGGGATGCAGTCGATATCGCTGCCCAGGGCGATGACCGGTCCGCCGGTCCCATGGGTCCAGGTCGCCGTCCAGGCGGTGGGAATGCCGGACACGCCGCGTTTGACGGTGAAGCCGTTCTCCTCAAGCACCCCGGTGATG
>JAHINZ010000404.1 GCA_018895795.1 Alphaproteobacteria bacterium | reverse complement strand
GGAAGGGCGCACGTACGGCGACCGTTGCGGCTGTCGGGGGTGGTCGAGCGGGACGTGTTCCGTCGGCTTTCGCCCGGGGCCCTGTTGGCCCGGTTTGCGCGGCGTGGCCTGTCCCTCCAGGGAAGGCGGGCGTCTCGGATCGGGGTTCAGGATCAAACCCTCGGCGACGGCCCGGCGGCGCGCAACAGGCCTGGGCTGAAATCGCCCAGGCGGTCCAGGGTGCGCCAACACCCTGCCCGTCGGGGGCTGAAATCGGGAGCGGGTTAAAACCCCGCGCCTCGAAGGCTCATCGGATAACGATCACGCGGAGCGTTCGTCTTCGTCGAAACGGTACTTATACAAACTCTCATTCCGGGCGAGGCCCGGACGCTCCGCGACCCTTCCCATCCCTTCAGCGGTCATCCGCGTGAAGCGGCGAAGCCGTGTCTTTAGATGCCCCCCCTCTGGGGGAGCTGTCGCGGAGCGACTGAGGGGGCAACGCGGCATATGCGGAGCTGTCCCCCTCCGGCCCTCCGGGCCACCTCCCCCAATGGGGGAGGATCTAGGGCGCGCCAGCGCGGAGGGCGCGAGTGGTCAGCGATACCGCATCTTGGCCAGGGCCGTGACCAGCTCGCTGGCCAGGTCCATCGGCTTGATCCCGGCCTTCCATTTCTCGAAGGCCATGACGTTGTCGATGCGGGCGTCCAGATGGGTCAGGGCCGAATCACGGCCCGAAGCCTGGTCGACCGCCAGGGTGGACACCAGGATGCCCGACAGGATCGCGCGCTTGGAATAATGGTTCTCATCGGTCGCGGTGTCGCCGGCCCAGCGCCAGAGGCCGTCCGCGCTGTCCCAGATCAGGCGCAGGGCCAGGGGCAGATGGGTCGGGAAGGCCAGGAAGGCGGCCAGGGGCCGCATCACCGGGCCATCGGCCGCCGCGGCGTCCAGGCGGGCCGTGACGCCGGCGCGGATCTTGTCGCGGATCTTCCGCGGCGCGGGGTCGAGGGCGGCCGGGGCCCGCAGCGCCGCCGCGTCATGGCGTCGCGACAGCAGGGCCGCCAGGTCGCGGGGTCCCTCGGGCAGCAAAAGCTGGGCCTCGCCCGGCGACAGGCCCGCCGCCCGCGCGGCCCGTTCGGTCAGGCCGGCGTTCCAGCCGACGCTCGGGGCCAGGCGCACGGCCTCGTCCAGCACGCGCTGCTCGGCCTCATCGGCCCAGTTGCTTGCCTGCGGGTTTCGATCGTGGACGGTCGTGCTCATGAATCCGAGTCTACACCGTGGTTTAGGCCGCGTCGCGCATGGACAGGGCCCATTCACTCTGCTATCAGCCGCCCCTCGTTTACCGGAAGCCCCCCTTCCGGTTTTATCAGGTTTTGTTCGCCCGCCCGGCCCCTGAGAGGGACTCGGGACATTGGTCGGGCCGTCGAATGGAGAGAGACCCCTGGTCCAGATTTTCGTCCGCGACAACAACGTCGATCAGGCCCTCAAGGCCCTGAAGAAGAAGATGCAACGCGAAGGCTCGTTCCGCGAAATGAAGCGGCACGTGCACTATGAGAAGCCGTCGGAAAAGCGCGCCCGTCAAAAGGCCGAAGCGGTTCGCCGCGCCCGCAAGCTGGCCCGCAAGCGCGCCCAGCGCGAAGGCCTGATCCCGATGCCCAAGAAGCCGGTCGGCGCCCGGTAGGCTCACCCGCCTATCGTGCTGAAGACTTGAAGGCCGCGCGGCTCGCCGCGCGGCCTTCGTCGTTTCTGCTCCCCGGGGCGGTCAGCCGCCTGCCCCAGCCTCTCGGGGATGGACCGCCCGTTCGGCCTGGCGCGCCTGGCCCACGAAGACCACGGCGCGGACGATATGGTCGGCGAAGGCGCCGCCCAGCAGCCGCGTGTGGCTGGCGGCCGCGACATGGTCGACCAGACCGTGGCGCGACGCCTCGGCGGGCGCCGCCTGCAGGGCCTTCCAGGCTTCACGGCCCTTGACCGGTCCGGCCGTGACCACGGCCAGGGGCCAATTGGGATCATAGGGCGGCTGGGCCTCGGCCTGTTCCGAAGCCTTCGGCCAAAGCTCGACCTCGGCGGCGGACGTGCGATTATGGCGGCCGTCGGCGAAAGCCCAGCGCTTTTCCGCCCCGGCCTGGGGCGGCAGGCCGATCTTGTCGGCCAGACCGGTATGGACCAGCGGCTTGAACAGCCCGATCGACGCGCCCCGCGCCGCCCAGCGCGACGCCGTGGAGAAGGCCCGGATAAAGCCCGCCATGCGGGGGTTGGACGCCGATTCGGGCGTCGCGGCGTCGACCAGCACCAGACCCGCGACCTGGCCCGGATTGCGTCCCGCATATTCGCGCAACCGCAGACCGGCCATCGAGTGGCCGACCAGGATATAGGGGCCCGGCTCGCCGGCGACGGCGACCAGCTTTTCGAAGTCCGAGACGATCGCCAGGCCGTCGCGCGGCCCGGGTCCAGGCGGGGAATAGCCCATGCCGGCCCGGTCATAGGCGCAGGATCGCCAGCCGGCGGCGGTCAGGGCGTCCTGGGTGGCGCCCCAGTCGGCGGAAAAGCCAAAGGCCCCGGCCTCCAGCCAGACGACCGGGCGATCGCTGCGAGATCCCGCGCAGACCAGGCGAAGGCTGCGCCCCGGCTCGATCTGGACCATCTGGCCGCGCGGTCGCGGCGCCCCTGAGGCGGTCATGACGCCGCCCAGGACGATAAAGGCGACGAGGAAAAGAGCGACACTGGCGAAACCGCGACCAAGGACCTTGAGCATGGCGTTCAGCTTATCGATCGATTGTGACGTGGCGAAGTCCTGATTTAGCTGTCGCTCACCGCGACCCGGGCGCGCATCCGCTCACCCTTGGTCCGGGTCGCCTTCAGTCCCTCGGGCCAGGCCGACACGGTGGCGATCCGCACCTTGCGCGACACCCGGCCCGCGGCGCGGAGCGGCAGATCCTCCGCCTCGGCGAAGCTCCGGCCCAGGAAGAAGGCCGGGTTGAGGGCCTTGCCCTGGCGGCGAAGCTCGAAATGCAGATGGGCGCCGGTGGAATGGCCGCTGTTGCCCACATAGGCGATCGTCTGGCCGCGGCGGGCATAGAGGCCGGGCTTCACGTCCCGCGCGGCGGCCCCCAGATGGGCGTACATCGTGCGGAAGCCATCCTTGTGGGCCATCTCCACATAACGGCCGTAGGACTCGCTGACGCCCGAGCGGACGACGATCCCGTCGGTCGCGG
>JAHINZ010000403.1 GCA_018895795.1 Alphaproteobacteria bacterium | reverse complement strand
GGTGGTAGTCCCTAGGGGAGTCGAACCCCTCTCTCCAGAATGAAAATCTGGCGTCCTAACCGATAGACGAAGGGACCACGGCCCCGCGAGGAAGCGGGTGTATAGCTGCGCCCTTGTGGACACGCAAGCCGCAGGGGAGCATTTTTTCAGTCGTTCCACGCCCGCGGATCGGCGGCGTCTTCGATCTCGAGTTGGACACCGTTGCGGCCGTTATAATCATCGGGTTTGAGACGTCCGGCGACGTGCAGGGCCCCACCTCCGGCCAACAGCCTGCGGCCCAGATCGGTTTCGGCGCTACGCCAGGAAATCGCCTTCAGGCGTTCGCCCGTAGGCCCCACCAGATCCACCTTCACATGCCCCCCCTTGAGCGCCATCACCCGGTCGGCGCGCACGCCCGTCAGGGCGAACATCGGTTCGGGATTGCCTGGGCCGAACGGCGCCAGGCGTTGGAAATCCTCGTAGAGCGCGCGATCCGCGCCCCTGGGCTGCACCAGGGCGTCGATTTCGACGGCTTCGGGCCCCACGGCCTCCATCTCGCCGGCGAGGCGCTCCTCCAGGAAGGCGCGCAGCTCGGGGATGGAGTCGGGTCGGATCGACAGTCCCGCGGCCATGGCGTGGCCGCCGCCGGACATCAGCAACCCGTTCTCGAACGCGGCCTGAATGGCCGCGCCCAGATTGACGCCGGGCTGGGAGCGACCCGAGCCCTTGCCGACATTGGCGGCGCGGTCGATGCCGATCACCACGACGGGCTTGCGATAGCGTTCGCGCAGGCGCCCGGCGACGATGCCGATCACGCCGGGGTGCCAGCCCTCCCCCGCCACCACGATCACGGGGGCGTCGGGGTTGAAATTACTGCCCCGCTCCAGAACGGCGGCGGCTTCCTCGACCACGGCGGCCTCAACGGCCTTGCGCTCGGTGTTGAGGGCGTCCAGTTCCTCGGCCAGCAGGCGGGCCTCTTCGGGATCGTCCGTGGACAGCAGGCGCGCGCCGAGATCGGAGCGACCGATCCGTCCGCCGGCGTTGATCCGCGGGCCCAGAATGAAGCCGGCATGGAACACCGAGGCGGGGCCTGAGCCCTTGCCGACCTCGAACAGGGCCTTGAGGCCCGGATTGCCCCACTGGGACATGGTGCGCAGCCCCAGGGTGGTCAGGGCGCGATTGAAGCCCACCAGCTGGGTGACGTCACAGACCTCGCCCATGGCCACCAGATCCAGCCATTGGCGCGGATCGGGCTGCGGTCGCTCTTCACTGAACAGTCCGCGCTTGCGGGCCTCGCGATTGAGGGCCGCCAGCAGCACGAAGGTCACCCCGGCGGCGGCCAGCACCCCCTGCCCCGACTGGCAGCCTGGGCGGTTGGGATTGACCACAGCGGCGGCGGCCGGCGGATCCTCGCGCATCAAGTGGTGGTCGATCACCACCACCTCCAGGCCGATGGTGGCGGCGCTGGCGATGGCGTCATAGGCCGCCGCCCCGCAGTCCAGCGTCACGACCAGCTCGGCGCCGGTGTCGCGAATGGTCTTGAAGGCGGCGGGGCTGGGGCCATAGCCCTCGGTCAGGCGGTCGGGAATATAGATCGGCAGCTCGACGCCCATATGGCGGAACCAGCGCACCAGCTGGGCGGCGCTGGTGGCCCCGTCGACGTCATAGTCGGCGAACACCATGGTCGAACGGCCGGTTTCCAGCGCGTCGATCAGGATCTCGGCCGCCCGGTCCATGTCGGTGAAGCTGGAGGGGTCGGGAAACAGCGCCCTCAGGGTCGGGCGCAGATAGTCCTCCGCCCCGTCGACGCCCACACCGCGGGCCGCCAGGGCGCGCGCCAGAGGCTCCGACAGGCCATGGATCTGCTGATGGCTGCGCGCCGCCGCCGGATCGCCCGGCCGTTCGCGCCAGGCCCGGCCGCTCAGGGAGCGGGAGACGCCCAGAAAGGCTTCCTGGACCGGGGGCGCATGGCCGTCGGCGGCCACGGCTAGAACATCCCGCTAGGGCTGATGATGGACATCGGGCGAGCTTACCGGTTTCCGGGGATTCGCTCCATGCGCCATGGCGGCGTCAATCGCGGTCGCGACCTTAGGCCGTCGCGGCGACCTGATCGACCTCATTGGCCGAACCCAACACCACCGGCACGCGTTGGTGCAGCTTGGTGGGCTGCAGATCCAGGATCGCCGTCTTGCCGTCGGTCGTGGCCTTGCCGCCCGCCCGCTCAACGATCAGCGACATCGGGTTGGCTTCATAGAGCAGACGCAGCTTGCCGGGCTTGTCCGGCTCGCGCTGATCCCACGGGTACATGAAGATGCCGCCGCGCATCATGACGCGGTGGACGTCGGCGACCATCGAGGCGACCCAGCGCATGTTGAAATTCTTGCCGCGCGGACCGTCCTTGCCCTGCAAGCAGCCGTCGATATAGCGCCGCACCGGCTCGGCCCAATGGCGCTGGTTGGACATGTTGATCGCGAACTCGGCGGTGTCGGCGCTGATCGCCACGGCGTCGTGGGTCAGCAGCCATTCGCCCTCGGCGCTCATCGTGAAGCCAAAAACACCCTTGGCCAGAGTCAGCACCAGCATTGTCTGCGGACCATAGACGACATAGCCCGCGGCGACTTGCCGGCGGCCGGGCAGCAGGAAGTCGGCTTCGGTCGGTTCATGATCGGTTGGCGCGGGAAGGACCGAGAAGATCGTGCCGACCGACACGTTGACGTCGACGTTGCTGGAGCCGTCGAGCGGATCGAAGGTGACCAGAAAGCCGCCGACCTGACCAGTGGTTTCGATCGCCTCCAGTTCCTCCGAGGCCAGGCCCGCCACGGCCGGACAGGCCTTCAGGGCGTCGCGCAGGATGTCGTTGGTGATGATGTCGAGCTTCTTTTGCTCTTCATCCTGGACATTGATCTGGCCCGCCGCGCCCAGGCTGCCGGAAATGGCGCCAGAGGCCACGACCCTGCTGATCTGAACGCAGGCTTGCGCGATCACCACGACCACATCCTTGACCGCGTTGTCGGCGGTTCGCTCGGCGGCCAGATGGTCGGCGAGGGTCTTGAGCGTGGTCATTCAGGGTCTCGGAAAATTTGATGGAGTCGTCGCGATCTTAGCCCCTGGGTCGTGACGATCCTACACCCGCCGCTTCATCCGCACTTCACGCACGGTGCCAGTCGAGGAATTCATCACCAGGGTATGGGTGTGAACAAAGCCGTCCCGATAGGTCACGCCATCCAGCAGATTGCCCCAAGTCACACCTGTGGCGGCGAAGATGGCGTCAGCCCGGACGATCTCATGCAGGTCGTACTTCTTGTCGAGATCGGTGATGCCCCACTTGGCGGCGCGCGACTTCTCGTCGGCGTTGCGGAACAGCAGCCGACCCTGGAATTGGCCGCCGACGCATTTGAGCGCCGCGCAGGCCAGCACGCCCTCGGGCGCGCCGCCGGAACCGACATAGAGGTCAATGCCGGTCGAGGGGTCGGTGGTGTTGATCACGCCGGCCACGTCGCCGTCGGTGATCAGATAGACCCGCGCGCCGACCGAACGCACGCTGGCGATGATTTCGGCGTGACGCGGACGGTCCAGAACGCAGACGGTGATCTGCGCGGCCGGTACGCCCTTGGCGGCGGCGATCGCCATGACGTTCTCGGCCGGCGACTTGTCCAGATCGATCACGCCGGCCGGCAGGCCAGGCCCGCAGGCGATCTTATCCATATAGGTGTCAGGCGCGTTGAGCAGCGTCCCCTTGGGGGCCCAGGCCATCACGGCCAGGGCGTTTGGCATGGCCTTGGCCGCCAGGGTGGTGCCTTCCAGCGGGTCCAGCGCGATGTCGATGATCGGGCCTTTGCCCGTTCCGACCTTCTCGCCGATATAGAGCATGGGCGCTTCGTCGCGCTCGCCCTCGCCGATCACGATCTCGCCGTTGATCGCCAGTTCGTTGAGCGCGTTGCGCATGGCGTCGACCGCAGCCTGGTCGGCCGCCATCTCGTCGCCGCGCCCCACCATGGTCCAGGAGGCTATGGCTGCGGCTTCCGTGACGCGGACAGCATCCAGGACCAGCGCGCGGTCCAGGGTCATCGAACTCATCAACGTCTCCCAGCCCTTTAGGGCTCAAATCTCGGCCGCTTTTCGCGGTTCTCAGATGCGCGCAACACGCAAAAGGCGAGGACGCTCTAGCACGGCATGAAGCTTTTCGATGCGGCTAATCGCGTCCAGCAGGTTGGATTCCGGCGTCGCATGGGTCACGAGCACGATCGGCACGCCACCCGCCCCTTCCACGGGCTTTTGCAGGAAGCTGTCGATCGACACGCCGCATTCGGCCAGGGTTTCGGAGATCGCGGCGATGGCGCCCGGCTCGTCGCGGACCATGATCCGTAGGTAGGCCTTGCCCACGGTGCGACTGGGATCGACGGGGATGAAGGGCTTCAGATCACCGGCCGGGGCCTGGAACACCGACCGCCGCGCGGCGGTCATCACATCGGCGATGTCGGCGGCGACGGCGGCGGCGGTCGGCCCCGCCCCGGCCCCTGGCCCCTGGACGAAGATGCGGCCCACCCGGCGGCCTTCGATGAACAGGGCGTTGAGCGCGCCCCCGGCCTGGGCGAGCGGATGCTCCAGCGGCACCAGCGAAGGATGGACCTTCACGGCCACGCCGGCGTCGGTGCGCGAGGCCGACGCCACCAGCTTGATCCGATAGCCCAGATCCTTGGCCAGCTTGATGTCGAGCAGTTCAACGGCTTCGATGCCCTCGATCTCGGTGGCGGCGAAATTGGGCGCGCAACCGAAGGCCAGGGCCGCCAGGATGCTGATCTTGTGGCCCGCGTCGAAGCCGCCGACATCCATGGTGGGGTCGGCCTCGGCATAGCCCAGGGCCTGGGCTTCGCGCAGCACGTCGGCGAAGGCGCGGCCGGTCTTCTCCATCTCGCTGAGGATGAAATTGCAGGTGCCGTTGAGGATGCCGGCCACCAGGTCGATATCGTCGCCGACCAGGGCCTCGCGCATCATCTTCACGGCGGGGACACCGCCCATGACCGCCGCCTCGAACAACAGCGGCACGCCCTGCGCCTCGGCCAGGGCGGCCAGTTCCGCGCCGTGCTCGGCGATCAGCGCCTTGTTGGCCGTGACAACGGGCTTGCCGGCCTTCAGCGCCGTTTCCACGGCGGCCTTGGCCGGACCGTCGGACCCGCCGACCAGTTCAACGAAGAGATCGATGTCAGGCGATCCGGCCAGGGCCACGGGATCGTCGAACCAGGTCAAGCCGGAGATATCGACGGTTCGCGGACGCGATTTGGACCGCGCCGAAACCGCGGTGACGACGGCGCTGTCGCCAGCCGGGGCGAAGTTGGGGCGCTCGACCAAGAACTGCAGCAGGCCGCCGCCGACCGTGCCCAGTCCCGCGACGCCGACTCGCCAGGTTTTGTTCGTCATCTTCGAATCCTATCGCGGGATCGGGCCGCCGCTGAGGGCGACGGCCCGATTCTGGAGATCAGCTTGGAACAGACCCTTAGGCCGGCTCCACCGAATTGTGGTGCTTGGCCAGGATGGCGTCGGCGTTGGTGATGAATTTCTTCACGTTGCGCGCCGCCTGACGGATGCGGTGCTCGTTTTCCACCAGACCGATGCGGACATAGCCTTCGCCATATTCGCCAAAGCCGACGCCCGGAGCCACGGCGACGCCGGCCTCCTCGATCAGCAGCTTGGAAAACACCATCGAGCCGGCCTCGCGATAGGCTTCGGGAATCTTGGCCCAGGCGAACATCGAGGCGGGCGGACTGGGAATGTCCCAACCGGCGCGGCCCATGGACGACACCAGGGCGTCGCGGCGGGTCTTGTAGATGCCGCGGATCTCGTCGACGCAGTCCTGCGGCCCGTTCAAGGCGGCGGCGGCGGCGACCTGCACCGGCGTGTAGGCCCCATAGTCGAGATAGGACTTCACCCGAGCCAGAGCGGCGCAGATGCGAGCGTTGCCGACCACCATGCCGACGCGCCAGCCGGCCATGGCGTAGGTCTTGGACAACGAGTTGACCTCGACGGCGATGTCCTTGGCCCCCTCGACCTGCAGGATCGACGGCGGCGGATTGTTGTCGAAATAGATCTCGCCATAGGCCACGTCGCTGATCACCAGCAGATCGTGCTTTTTGGCCAAGGCGATGGCGTCCTTGTAGAAGTCCAGCCCCACCCACTGGGCGGTCGGATTGGACGGATAGGACAGGATCAGCACGCTTGGCGGCGGCACC
>JAHINZ010000402.1 GCA_018895795.1 Alphaproteobacteria bacterium | reverse complement strand
GGAAGAGCGCAAGGTCGTCCGGTTCTCCCGTCCCAAGGGGGCGGCCGGAAAGAAGCGCCGGCGTCGCTGATTTGACGTGTTGTGCGTTTAGGTCTGCAAGCGCTGTGAAGACCCCCCCCCGCCCTCTGGGCCACCTCCCCCAAAGGGGGAGGATGTAACGCGCCAAGCTGCTCCCCCTCTGGGGGAGCTGTCGCGAAGCGACTGAGGGGGCCGGCACGGCGCCAAACCTGTTTGCTCCCGCCGGTCGCTCCGTCCCGGTGAAGAGCCCCTATCAACGACGGGCGTCCAAAGTCAGGGAAACCGAAGCGATGAACGCTCCCGTTCCGAACACCCCCACGCCGAACTCCAAGGCCGAGCTCCTCCAGAACGTGGTCGAGCACATCGACATCACCGCGTTTGACGCCCGCCCGATCATCGACGCGATGCGCAAGATGTCGTTCAGTTCGCGCGACACCGCCCGCGCCGCCGACATCTTCAACATGGCCCTGGCCGACAAGGGCTGCTCGCCGTGGCTGATCCTGGCCGGCTCCACCTCGGCCGGCGGCTGCATGCACGTCTATCGCGACATGGTGCAGAACGGCATGATCGACGCCGTGGTCGCCACCGGCGCCTCGATCGTCGACATGGATTTCTTCGAGGCCCTGGGCTTCAAGCACTATCAGGCGGCCGGCCCGGTCGACGACAACGTGCTGCGCGACAACTATATCGACCGCATCTACGACACCTATATCGACGAGGAAGAACTCCAGAACTGCGATCACACGATCCTGGAGATCTGCAATCGCCTGGAGCCGCGCGCCTATTCCTCGCGCGAATTCATCTGGGAAATGGGCAAGTGGCTGAGCGAAGGCAACGCCAAGAAGCCGGGCTCGCTGATCCAGACCGCCTATGAGCAGGGCGTGCCGATCTTCTGCCCGGCCTTCGTCGACAGCTCGGCCGGCTTTGGCCTGGTCAAGCACCAGAAGGAAAAGATCGCCGCCAAGCAGCCCTATCTGATGATCGACGCGGTCGCCGACTTCCGCGAACTGACCGACATCAAGATCGCGGCCGGCACCACCGGCCTGTTCATGGTCGGCGGCGGCGTGCCCAAGAACTTCGCCCAGGACACCGTGGTCTGCGCCGAGATCCTCGGCGTCGAGGCCGAGATGCACAAATACGCCATCCAGATCACCGTGGCCGACGTGCGCGACGGGGCCTGCAGCTCCTCGACGCTGAAGGAGGCCGCCTCCTGGGGCAAGGTCAACACCACCTATGAGCAGATGGTGTTCGCCGAAGCCACCACCGTGGTGCCGCTGATCGCCTCGGACGCCTATCACCGCGAGGCCTGGAAGGGCCGCGAGAAGCCGCGCTGGAACAAGCTGTTCGGCCACTAGACTTGCTACCGTCACCTTGAGACGGCAGGGTCCCCCGAACAGCTGTTCGGGGGACTTTTTCATGCGCGCCACCTCTTTGATCGTCGTCAGCGTCCTGGCCCTGGCGGGCTCGAGCGTCGCCGCCCCGGGACAGCCCGTGTCCACGGCGCCGGCCGGCTATCTGGCCCCGGGAACCTATGATGCGCTGAAGGTCCTGCCGCCGGCCCCGCCGGCCGGCTCGCCCCAGGCGGAAGCCGATCGCAAGATCTTCCTGGCGACCCGCGCCCTCAAGGACACCCCGCGCTGGGCCCTGGCCCAGAAGGACGTCGACGAGAAGGCGATCCTCGCCGATTTCGATTGCGCCCTGGGCTTTACCCCGTCGCTGACGACAACGCCGCGCATGGCCGGGCTGCTGCTGCGCCTGCGGTTCGACATCGGCGCGGCCGTGAATGGCCCCAAGGACTTCTACAAGCGACCACGGCCCTATCTGGTCGATGAAGGTCCGATCTGCGTCGACAAGTCCGACGGCCTGGCCAAGAGCCCGGACTATCCTTCTGGCCATTCCACCTGGGGCTATGCGATCGGCCTGGCCCTGGCCCAGGCCGATCCCGAGCACGCCACCGCGATCCTGGCCCGCGCCCGGGCCTTCGGCGAAAGCCGTCTGGTCTGCGGGGTGCACAATGCCAGTTCGGTCTCGGCCGGACAGCTGAACGCCTCGGCCCTGATGGCGGCCGTCAGCGGGACCCCGCTGTTCCAGTCGGACCTGGCCGGCATCCGCAAGGAGATCGCCGCCGCCCGCAAGGCCGGCCCCGCGCCGGACAAGACCCGATGCGAGGCGGAAGCCGCCCTGGTGGCTCAGCCTCTGCTCTGAGCGATCCCAAATCCGTTCATCTCCGCGAAGGTCCGGGCTATCGCAGATGGGAGATCGGCGAGTTCAAGCTGGGTGGGGCTTTAAAAATCTTGCCTTCCTGGGCCTTGTGCCCAGGACCCAGGCTTGAGGCAGGTGGTGATTTCGGCGCTATTCGCGGCTGAATAGCCCAGAACAAAGACCCAAACGCGCCTCAGCGGCGCCATGGGTCCTGGGCACAAGGCCCAGGAAGGCGAAGGAATTTTGCGTCCAATCCATAGGCGATCGCCCTGCCGCTTTCGCGGGGATGAACGGTGAAGGGGTAGGCCGAACAGTTGCGCATGAGGCTCCGCGCCTCTACCTCTTGGTCATGGCCCATGCCGCTTGCGATCATGATCACGACCACCACGGCGTCGCCGGTTCCGCCCTGGCGACCGAACTGGCCGCGGCCGAGGTGCGCTGCGCGCAGGCGCAACAACGCCTGACCACGCCCCGGCGCCGGGTTCTGGAACTGCTGTTGCAGGCGGGCCAGCCGGTGAAGGCCTATGACCTGATCTCGACCTTCGCCGTCGAGGGTCCGCCCGCCAAGCCGCCGACCATCTATCGCGCCCTCGATTTCCTCGAAAAGCAGGGCTTCGCCCACCGCATCGAAAGCCTCAACGCCTATGTGGCCTGCCGCAAGGAGGCCGACGGCCACGCCGCCGCCTTCCTGATCTGCGACTGCTGCGGCGTCACCCGCGAGATCGAGCCCAAGGCCAGCGCCGAGATCATCGCGGCCGGCGCGGCGGCGGGCTACGCCCTCACGGCCGTGACCATCGAGGCGCACGGCCTGTGCGCGGACTGCCGATCTTGATTTTCCGATCTTCCCGGCGAAAGCCGGGACCCAGATCGAACCCCCAAGCCTTCGTTGTCTTGGCGCTGGCCTAACGCGCATCACCCCAAAACGCTCAGGCTGAATCTGGGCCCCGGCGTTCGCCGGGGAGAGCGGAGTTTGGTTGGCGTCGTTTGCCTAGTCCGCGCAAACCCCGCTAAGACTCAAACACCTGTTCAAACTCCGGAACCCGCCGCCATGACGACCGCAGAGCCCCTTCCCGGCGTCGAGACCTGGCGTGGGGGCGTCAACACCTGGGACTGCGACGAGATGGGGCACATGAACGTGCGCTTCTACGTCACCCGCGCCATGGAGGGCCTGGCGGGTCTGGCGGCCGAGCTGGGCCTGCCGCACGCCTTCACGCCCTACGCCAACGCCACCCTGCTGGTGAAGGAGCACCACGTCCGCTTCCTGCGCGAGGCCCATGCCGGCGCGACCCTGCACATGCTGGGCGGGGTGATCGAGATCAGCGACACCGAGGCGCGGCTGCTGCAGCTGCTGGTCCATTCGGCGACGGGCGAGCTGGCCGCCACCTTCCAGACCACCGTCGTCCACGCCACGCCGCGCGAGGGCGAGGTGTTTCCGTGGCCGCAGATCACCCGCGACCGCGCCGAGGCCCTGAAGGTTCAGGTCCCCGAACTGGCCCGCGCCCGCAGCATCGACCTGAGCCCCTTCACCCCCACCGCCGGCCTGGAGCGGGCCAACGCCCTGGGTTTGCAGCGCATCGGCCTGGGCGCCCTGTCGCCGCACGAGTGCGATGTGTTCAGTCGGATGCGGGCCGAGCAGTTCATCGGTCGGGTCTCGGACGGCATCGGCGCCTTCATCAGCCCGTTCCGCGACCTGATCGTCGCCCATGCCGAGCATCCGCCGACCCGGTTCGGCGGCGCGGTGCTGGAATACCGGCTGGCCTATCTGTTCTGGCCCCGGCCCGGCGATCGCGTCGAGCTGCGCTCGGGCCTGATCGGCTCGGACCCGCGCACCATGCGGATGGTCCACTGGATGCTGGAACCCACGACGGGCCTGCCCTGGGCGACGTCCGAAGCCGTCGCCGTCACCTTCGATCTGGACGCCCGCAAGGTCGTGCCGATCACCCCGGCGGCCCAGACGGCGCTGCAGGCCTTCGTGGTTGACGGGTTGGCGCTTTAACCCGCCGTCGCCATCGCGAAGATCGCGTCGCGCGCCAGGTCGGGGCGCTCCATCGGCAGGAAGTGACTGGTTCCGGCCACCGTCTCGATCGCGACGTCGCGGCCGCGCCGCACAAAGCTGTCGCCCGCCCGGCAGGTCGAGCCGCGCTCGGCCTTGAGAATGCGAACCGGAGCGGTCACGCCCCGGATCGCCCGCCACGGATCATGACCCTGGGCGGAGTAGTTCGAAGACTCCCAGGCCGGCGCGCAGGCCAGTTCCACCTTGCCGTCGTCACGATCGACAAAGCCGCCGTCGACATAGTCGGCCAGCATGGTCTCGGGCCAGGTCTTGAAGGCCCCACGCCCGGTATAGGCCGCGACCACCGCCTCGCGATCGTCGAACACCGCCCGGCGGCGCGCGGCGGCCAGGGCGATCGGCATCTTCTTCCACAGCGCGCCCGAGGTCCACGGCGCCAGGGCGTACAGCGCCGCCAGTCGCGGCATGATCACCGGATCAAACAGCACCAAGCCACGCACCTTGTCGGGCGCGACGGCCGCGGCCAGCAGACTGACCGTGCCCCCCATCGAATGACCGGCCAGCACCACGGGCGGGCCGTCCAGAGCCTTGAGCAGGGCCACCAGGTCGTCGCGCAGGTCCAGCCAGGACCGCCGCCCCTCGGGCTCGGCCGCCAGGCGGGTCGCGCCATGGCCGCGCTGATCGATGGCCAGCACCCGCAGGCCGGCGGCCAGAGGAGCCAGCAGGGCGCTATAGGTCTGGGCGTTGAAGCCGTTGGCATGGACGAAGACCACGTCGATGGCGCGGTCCTGGGGTCCGAACTCCAGCGCCGCCATCTCGCCGGCCCCGGCGGGGCTGTCGATGGCGATCATGCGCCTGCGGGGTTCTCTGAAAACGGCCGCGTCCATCGGCTAGCTCCTGTTGCGACCGAACCCAGGATAGGGCCGCGCGACGGCCGCGTCCAACGCCGCCTCCGCCTGAAGGACGATCGTCCGGGCGAAGGCGGCGTGGGGGATCAGGCCTGGGTCAGCTGCCACTCGCCGCGCGTGTCGCGGCAGGCGCTGTAGCGCTCGGCCGCCGGACGCTGGCCCGAGGTCGAGACCGAGGCCTCGATCACCCGGCACGAGGCCGCCGCCGTCTGGATCGGCCGCACCAGCGAGGGCGCGACATAGCCGACCGCATAGCCGTTCTGGCCCACCAGGATCCAGCCGCCGGTCGGGGCCGAACCCAGGCCGTCAAAGGTCTGGCCGGCGGTCAGCTTGCCCACCACCTTGCCGCGGGTCGACGGGCTTGAGCGCAGGTTGACCGTCTTGCCGGCGGCGTATTGGCCGCCCAGGGCGTCATAGCTGGGCAGGCTCTGCACGCCCGAGGCGAAGCGCAGATTACGGCTGTCGACCGGCGGGCCGTAGCTGGACGACACCACGTCGATGCGGCCCGAGGCGCCGGTGCGCGGGTTGTTCCAGGTCTGGGCGACGCCGGTCTCCAGGGCCTTCTTGGTGGCCTGCTGGGCCAGGGCGGTGTCGGTCGACTGCATGCGGCAGCCGATATAGGAGCCCGCCGCCGCGCCCGCCGCCGCGCCGACCAGGGCGCCCAGGGTCTTTTCGTTCTTGGCCAGCTTGCTGCCGAGGAAGGCGCCGGCGGCCGCGCCGATCAGGGCGCCGCCTTCCTGCTTCTTGCCCGAGCCCTCGCACGAGAACAGGCTGCCCAGGCCCTTGGACTGGGCCAGGGCGGGAACCGGGGCGGCGGCGCCGGCGGCGATCAGGCCGGCCATGGCGAGCGCGGCGGGAATCTGTGTGGTCTTCATCTGGGTTTTCCCTAGAGGCAGTGTTGGCGCCGCGTCCCGTCCGCGTGATAGTCCCTGATCAACGATAAGGGAGGCCGGCATGAGTATCCAAGAGCAGGTGGACTATAGCTGTTTCAAGGTCGAGATCGAGGCTGGCGTCGCGCATATCCAGTTGAAGCGCCCCGAAGCCATGAACACCATGACACGGGCCTTCTGGAATGAGCTTCCCGCGATTGTGAAACATATTGACGACAACGCCTTGGCTCGTTGCATCGTCATCACCTCGACCGGCAAGCATTTCTCGGCCGGCATGGAGCTGTCGGTGTTCACCGACGGCGAGGGCGTCACCGAAGCGCGCACCGGCGACCGCCACGTGGCCGGCGAGAGCTTCCGCCATCACGTCCACCACCTGCAGGACACCTTCACCTGCCTGGACAGGGCCCGCATGCCGGTGATCGTCGCCATCCAGGGCGGCTGTATCGGCGGGGCGGTGGATTTCGTCAGCGCCTGCGACATCCGCTACGCGACCTCGGACGCCTTCTTCTGCATCCAGGAAATCAATATCGGCATGACCGCCGATGTCGGCACCTTCCCGCGCCTGTGCAAGCTGATCCCCGAGGGCTGGGTGCGCGAGCTGGCCTATACCGGCCGCCGCCTGCCGGCCCAGCGCGCCCGTGACATCGGCCTCGTCAACGAGGTGCTCGATACGCACGAGGAGGTCGTCGCCCACGCCCTGGCCACCGCTCGCGAGATCGCCGGCAAGTCGCCGCTCGCCGTGGCCGGCAGCAAGGTGATGATCAACTACGCCCGCGACCACTCGATCGCCGACAGCCTGGACTACATCGCCACCTGGCAGACGGGCATGTTCTCCGGCCCGCACATGGCCGAAGCCTTCACGGCCAAGGCCCAGAAGCGTGACGCGGTCTATCCGGATTTGTTGCCGCTGAAGAAGAAGATGTAGGGGCTAAAATACTCCGCCTCGCCCAACATCGTCATCCCGCGTACGTAAACACCATCGGCGTATCCGCCGCCGGCAGGCAGCTACGGTCCACCGGCTTGGTGGGGTCCTGGAAGAAGCTGCGGATCATCTTGCGCGTACACGGGCTGGCGCGGCTGACGCCGTGGGTGGCGTTGGTGACGATGACCACCTGCGAGCCCTCGTAGCCCTTGGCTGCGGCCTTGGTCAGTTCGGGCGGGCAGCCGGGGTCGATCTCGGCGGCCAGGAACAGGGTCGGGATCGCGGTCTTGACCGGCTCCTGCTCGGCCTTGGAGATCGGGCCGACGTCGATCGCCTCGCAGACATCGTGGATGCGCTGCATCGACGCCACCATCAGGCGGGCGACCGGATCGTTCCGCGCGCCCTT
>JAHINZ010000401.1 GCA_018895795.1 Alphaproteobacteria bacterium | reverse complement strand
CGCCCCATGACCGTCCGCGTCGCCATCAACGGCTTCGGCCGCATCGGCCGCCTCGTCCTGCGCTCCATCGTCGAGCACGGCCGCACGGATATCGAAGTCGTGGCGATCAACGATCTGGGCCCGGTCGAGACCAACGCCCACCTGCTGCGCTATGACAGCGTGCACGGCCGCTTCCCCGGCGTCGTCACCTCGGGCGAGGACTGGATCGATGTCGGCCACGGCAAGATCAAGGTCACGGCGATCCGCAACCCGGCCGAGTTGCCGCACAAGGACCTGAACGTCGACATCGCGTTCGAGTGCACCGGCCTGTTCACCACCAAGGAAAAGGCTTCGGCCCACCTGACCGCCGGCGCCAAGCGCGTGCTGGTCAGCGCCCCGTGCGACGGCGCCGACCAGACCATTGTCTTCAAGGTCAATGACAACGTGCTGAGCGCCGCCGACCTGGTGGTCTCCAACGGCTCGTGCACCACCAACTGCCTGGCCCCGATCGCCAAGGTCATCCACGACCTGGTCGGCATCGAGCGCGGCTACATGACCACCATCCACTCCTACACCGGCGACCAGCCGACCCTGGATACGATGCACAAGGATCTGTATCGCGGCCGGGCCGCCGCCCTGTCGATGATCCCGACCTCGACCGGCGCCGCCAAGGCCCTGGGCCTGGTTTTGCCGGCCCTGAAGGGCAAGCTGGACGGCTCCTCGATCCGCGTCCCGACCCCCAATGTCTCGTGCGTCGACCTGAAGTTCGTGCCCAGCCGCGACACCACGGTCGAGGAACTGAACGCCGCCCTGAAGGCCGCCGCCGAAGGCCCGCTGAAGGGCGTGCTGGGCGTCACCGACGAGCCGCTGGTCTCGACCGACTTCAACCACATCGCCGAAAGCTCGACCGCCGCCCTGGCCCAGACACAGGTCATCGAAGGCAAGCTGGGCCGCGTGCTCAGCTGGTACGACAACGAATGGGGCTTCGCGACCCGCATGAGCGACACCGCGCTCGTGATGGCCAAGTACCTGTAAAACCTATCAGACCCCCGTTCTCCCAGAGAGCGGGGGTTTTCCTTAGCCCGCTCCGGCGGGACCGCCCTCGTCCTTCGACAGGCTCAGGATGAGGACTGAACAAACGCCTGCTCCTGGATCCTCGTCCTGAGCCTGTCGAAGGATGAGGATCTACGCACCGACGCCAGGACGCCCGCCATGACCTTCCGCACCCTCGACACCGCCGATCTCGCCGGCAAGACCGCCCTGGTCCGCGTGGACTTCAACGTGCCTGTCGAGGCCGGCAAGATTACCGACGACACCCGCCTGCGCTCGGCCCTGCCGACCATCCAGTACCTGACCGGCAAGGGCGCCAAGGTGGCGCTGCTGGCCCACTTCGACCGGCCCAAGGGCAAGGTGGTTCCGGCCATGAGCCTGGGCTTCGTGGCCCAGCCCCTGGCCGCCCTGCTGGGCGCGCCGGTGGCCTTCGCCGGCGACTGCGTCGGCGATGAAGCGGCCAAGGTCATCGCCGCCCTGCCGGCCGGCGGCGTCGCCCTGCTGGAAAACGTCCGCTTCCACGCCGGCGAGGAAGGCAACGACCCGGCCTTCGCCGCGCAGCTGGCCAAGCTGGGCGACCTCTATGTCAATGACGCCTTCAGCGCCGCCCACCGCGCCCACGCCTCGACCGAAGGCCTGGCCCGCCTGCTGCCGGCCTATCCGGGCCTGGCCATGCGCCGCGAGCTGGACGCCCTGGACGCCGCCCTGGGCAACCCCAAGAAGCCGGTGATCGGCATCGTCGGCGGCTCCAAGGTCTCGACCAAGCTGGACCTGCTGCGCAACCTGGTGACCAAGCTGGACTATCTGGCGATCGGCGGCGGCATGGCCAACACCTTCCTGCACGCGGCCCAGATCGATGTCGGCGCCTCGCTGTGCGAGCCCGACCTGGCCGACATCGCCCTGGAGATCATCGACCTGGCCGCCGTGGCCGGCTGCACGCTGCTGCTGCCGACCGATGTGGTGGTGGCCAAGAGCGTCAAGCCGGGCGTCCATGCGCAGACCCGCAATGTCTATGAGGTCCAGCCCGACGACCTGATCCTCGACGCCGGTCCCGAGACGGTGAAGACCCTGCTGGCGGCCATGGACGCCAGCCAGACCCTGATCTGGAACGGCCCGCTGGGCGTTTTCGAGGTCCCCCCGTTCGACGAAGCGACCGTTTCAGCGGCGAAACATGCCGCCAAGCTGGCGAAATCGGGTAAACTTGTGGCTGTGGCGGGCGGCGGTGATACGGTGTCGGCGCTGAATCACGCGGGTGTCGTCGGCGACATGACCTTCGTCTCGACCGCCGGCGGCGCGTTTCTTGAGTGGATGGAGGGCAAGGACCTGCCGGGTGTCTCAGCCTTGAACACCTAGCGGCTTCAGGCGCGGCCTCCGGGAGGGGCCGTGTCGGTAATCTGAGTACCGGGCAGAGAACGCAAAAGCGTCGCGCCCCAAAAACAAGAAACGACCCAAACCTTTCAAGCTTGCAGGAGAAGACCACGTGGCGAGGATCACGCTGAGGCAGTTGCTGGACCATGCGGCGGAGCATGAGTACGGGCTGCCGGCCTTTAATATCAACAACATGGAACAGGGTCTGGCGATCATGGAGGCGGCCGACGCCGTCAATTCGCCGGTCATCATCCAGGCCTCGCGCGGCGCGCGGTCCTACGCCAATGACATCATCCTGACCCGGCTGATCGACGGCTTGGTCGAGCTCTATCCGCACATTCCGGTGTGCATGCACCAGGACCACGGCAACGGTCCGGCGACCTGCGCCACGGCGATCCAGTACGGCTTCACCTCGGTGATGATGGACGGCTCGCTGATGGAGGACGCCAAGACCCCGGCTTCCTACGACTACAATGTCGAGATCACCCGTAAGGTGGTCCAGATGGCCCATGCCTGCGGCGTGTCGGTCGAAGGTGAACTTGGCGTGCTCGGGTCACTCGAGAGCGGCATGGGCGAGGCCGAGGACGGCCACGGCTTCGAGGGCGTGCTCAGCCACGACGAGCTGCTGACCGATCCCGACCAGGCGGTCGATTTCGTGCAGCAGACCGGCGTCGACGCCCTGGCCATCGCCATGGGCACCAGCCACGGGGCCTACAAGTTCACGCGCAAGCCCGACGGCGACGTCCTGGCCATGCATGTGATCGAGGAGATCCATCGCCGCCTGCCCAACACCCATCTGGTGATGCACGGCTCCAGCTCGGTGCCGCAGGACCTGCAGGACATCATCAACCAGTACGGCGGCGAAATGCCCCAGACCTGGGGCGTGCCGGTCGAAGAGATCCAGCGCGGCATCAAGCACGGCGTGCGCAAGATCAATGTCGACACCGACAACCGGATGGCCATCACCGGCGCGATCCGCAAGGTGCTGATGGAAAAGCCGCAGGAGTTCGATCCGCGCGCCTATCTCAAGCCCGCCAAGGAAGCCATGCGCAAGGTCTGTGAAGCCCGCTTCACCGAGTTCGGCTCGGCCGGTCACGCCGGCAAGATCAAGCCGCTGTCCACCGCCACCATGGCCAAGCGCTATACGTCGGGCGAACTGCACGCCAAGTTCGGCGCCGCGGCCGGCAAGGCCGCCGCCGAATAGGCTTTCGGGCTTCGACTGAAACAGGGCCTTCCGGAGCGATCCGGAGGGCCTTTTTCATTCGGGGCGAGCGGGTCCGCCTCGCCGGACCAGGACCAGCGCGGCCGCGCCGATCAGTCCGCACAGCCCGATCGCCGCCGTGTACCAAAGGCCCACGAAGACAAAGGTCGCATGGGGGCAGTGCAGGCCCAGGATGGTCGCCGCGACGCCGCCGCAGAACAGACCGGCGGCCAGGCCCACGGCCGCGGGTCGCTCAAGGTCCAGCCGGCGCAGTCCCAGGGCCGAAAAGATCAGCATCGGCGTGGCCAGGCTGAGAATATTGCGAAAGCAGTCCATGATGCCGACCGGCCGAAACAGCCGTGCGAGCAACGCCGGCTCGACCCGGCTGGCTTCAATCGAGGCGGCGATCAGCATGGTCGCCACCAGGGCGGCGGCGACGGCGAGCGGCGGCGCAAGGTTGCCGCGACGTCGCATCAGGGCCGTCACAGCGCGATGGGCGGCCAGGGCCAGAGCGCCCGTGTAGATCGCCTTGACCCAGAAAAAGGGCTGCGCGGGCGCTGTGGCGAGGTCGGGGCGCGGTCCGAGCCACATCAGCACCATCAGCACGGCCACAAAGGCGCCCGCCACGCCGATTTCGGCCAGGCGAACCGGCGCCGTCGCCTGGGTCCAGGCCGCATGACCGGCGCCGCGGTCGTCCAGCGGGGCGAAGGCGTCATCAATGGTCACGGAAAGCCTCCCCCAAGGTTTCAGCGCAGCGCGTCTCACGCCCGTGCGCCGCCTTCGCCGTCAGGGCGACGGCACTTGAGGATCAAGGTAGTCCGTTGTCAATCGACGGGCTGTGACGAACGGCACAGGGCGAGACCGGCGCCTTTTCGAGCGAAGGCGCGCGCGACGCGCGGCAAGACCCCGCCTCAAACCCGGGCGCCGTCAGGATGAAAAACCCTGAGGCGACGCGCACGGTCAGGTCGCGGTCACCAGCGCAGCACCCATCGTCCGAGCACGGCGCCCAGCCCGGCTACCAGCAGCACGCCCAGCGTGTACCAGAAACCCACGAACACCATGGTGCTCTCGGCGCAGTGCAGGCCATAGACCGTCGCGCAGACCGACCCCGAGAACAGCCCCGCCGCGAAGCCCGCCAAGGTGGGACGGGCCGGCGCCAGGCCGCGCAGAACCACCAGGGCCAAGACCAGCATCGGGGTCCCCAGGACCAGAATATTGCGCAGGCAATGGGCGATCGAGTGACCTTTGACCAAACCCATGCGCTGGTAGGGCTCGGCCAGCATCATCTGGATGATCCCGGCGCCCACGAACAGGATCAAGACGGCGCCGACCAGCCAGAAGGTTCGCCGGCCGGTTTCCGTGGGGCGCGACAACCGCTCGCAGGCCCAGAACCCCGCCACGGCCAACAGGGCCGTATAGACCGCCTTGACCCAGAAAAACGGGCCCAGCATCGCCGCGTGGAGATCCGAGCGCACGCCCAGCCAGGCCAGGACCAGGGTCAGGGCGACCACGGCGCCCAGGGCGGCGACGATCAGCAGGCGTTTGGCGGGCGCGCCGCCCGGCGCCGGGCCGGCGTCGGCGGCCAGGGTGTCGATCAGGTCATCGGTCCGCATGGCGCATCCGTTCGGCCAGGGACTTCAGGGCGCGGTGCAGGGCGACCTTGGCCGCGCCTTCGGAAATGCCCGCCCGCGCGCCCGCCTCGGCCAGGCTTAGCCCCGCCAGCTTGACGTCGCTGACCAGGACCCGCTGCCGGTCCGGCAAGCTGGCCAGGGCCCGGTCCAGTTCAAGACCCACGCCGGGATCATGCTCCTCGGCGGCCAGGAACTCGGCATGGTCCTCGATCGGCAGGGTCTGGCGGATCTTGCCGCGCCGCCAGTGGTCGATCAGCTTGTAGCGCGCCACGGCATGCGCCCAGGCGGTGAACGACAGGGACGTGTCCCAGGTCGCCCGCTTGATATGCACCGCCAATAGCGTCTCCTGCACCAAATCCTCCACATCGCTGGGCGCGCCGGACATCCGGCGCGCGAAATAGGCGCGAAGCCGGACGCCAAGCAGGGCCAGACACTCGCGATAGGCGGGGGCGTCCCCCTCCAACCCGCGTAGCATCAACGCCTTCAATCGGGTCT
>JAHINZ010000400.1 GCA_018895795.1 Alphaproteobacteria bacterium | reverse complement strand
GATATCGCGTCCTACGAAGACCTCTATGTCGGCGTCAAAGTCGATCTCAGCAAGAACGGCGTCGCCCAGAACACGCACGGCGGCGGTATCGACACTCTTGTCGGCATCGAGGGCGTCAGGGGCGCTGGGATGAATGATGTGCTGCTGGGGTCCAGTGGCGACAACACGTTCGAGGGCCGGGGCGGCGACGACGTCATCGACGGCGGCGCGGGCAACGATACGGCCATCTACAGCGGCGCTTCGACGACCTACACTTGGACCCGCAACGCCAATGGCGCGTGGATCGTCCGCGACAATCGCGTCGGCGGCGACGGCGTCGATACGCTGCTGAATGTCGAGCAACTGAAGTTCACCGACAAGACCGTCGCGCTCGCGCCGTCCGACGCCGGCGTGCCGATCGAGGGCGTCATTCCGCCGAGGACCGTCCAGCTGATCTCGTCCGGCGTCTTCCCCGACGCAACCATCAGTATCGACGGCAAGGCCATCTTCGCGACCACCACGGGCGGCTATGTGGAGGCCTTCGATACGGCCAGCGGCGACCTGAAGGGGCGCTGGAAGGTCGGCGTCTCGCTGGGCGGGATGGATGTGTCGCCGGACGGCCGCTACCTCTTCGTCACCGACGCGGTGACCAACACGTCGACCGACCCGAACGTCTTCAAGGGGCTGGCCGCCGTTCACCGGCTGGATCTCGTGACCGGGGCGGTGACGGACTTCACGATCCAGGTTTCCAGCAGCGACCGCAGTTTCTGTGACGTCGCGGTCGGCGCCGATGGCACGGTGATGTTGACCCAGAGCGCCCTCTCTGGATCGACGCCGCTATGGATACTCGACGTTGGGACCGGTCAGTTCACGGCGATCGCGGGCGCGCACAACCCTTCGGGCATCCTGAGCGTCTCCGCAGATCGATCGAAGATCATGTTTGTTCCTCAGAGCGACGCGACCGATCCAATAAGGATTTACGACGTCACTTCCAAGACGTTCTCTACTGGAGGCCAGCAAAGCCTCTACATCTATGGTCAGCAGGCCATTTCGTCGGCCGCCAAGCTTACGGCGACAGCGGCGTGGCAGCAGTTGATTGTCTCCGACTTCGACGGAAAGGTGATCGCAAACGTTACCGTTTACCATCCGGAACTGCGAAATTACATAGCGGGCGTGACGTTCAGCGTCGATGGATCGAAGCTCTTCGTCCTTGAAACGCAGTTCAATCGCATTCTTCAGATTTCGACAGCGGACTGGTCGATCGAGCGCGCCATACAGTTGGGTGGCGAGGCTGGGTACATCAACGCCGGTTCTGGGGGAGGGCTCGGAGACCGGCTGACGGCTTCCTCGGACGGCCACTACCTGGTGGCCCTGCCGGGATCCGTCCTGATGACGGTCGACCTGCAGGCGAACTGGAACTCCGGATCTGACAAGGCCGATGTCGTGACGGGCGACGATGGCGCGAACACGATCTTCGGCTTCGCGGGCGATGACGTGATCAACGGCGGTGCTGGGGACGACACGCTCTACGGGGACCTGGGAAACGACCGCCTCATTGGCGGCGCTGGAAACGACCGGCTCGACGGCGGGGACGGCGTCGATACCGTCGATTACAGCGCGGCCTTGTCCGCAGTGACGATCGATCTCACCCGGTCCTGGGGGCAACAGGACACGCGGGGCGCGGGCCTCGATACGCTGGTCAGCATTGAGAATATCGTCGGATCGGCGTTCAACGACACGCTCAGTGGGGACTACGGCGCCAACAGGCTGGAGGGCGGCGCGGGCGACGACGCCCTCTATGGCGGCGACGGCGGCGACACACTCGTGGGCGGCGCCGGCGACGACGTGCTTAACGGCGGCGCGGGCGACGACAGCTATGACGGCGGCGCTGGTTTCGACACCGTCACCTACGAGAACGTGACGTCGGGCGTGATCGTCGACCTGCGCCTGCTCGGCCTGCAGAACACCCGAGGCGGCGGCGTTGAGACGCTCGCCAACGTCGAGGCGCTGAAAGGCTCGGCCTATGCCGACACTCTGACCGGCGACGCCGGCGCCAACAGGCTTGAGGGCGGCGCGGGCGCCGACACCCTGTTGGGCGGGGACGGTAACGACACCCTGATCGGGGGGGCGGGCGACGACCAGATCGACGGCGGCGCGGGCGACGATACGGTTATCTATTCAGGCTGGGCGTCCAACTATTCCGTTGTTAAGGCGGCTGACGGATCGGTCACCGTCACCGATCTTCGCACGGCGTCACCGGACGGCGCGGACCATCTGGTCAATGTCGAGAACATCGTCTTCGCCATCACGCCCTCGGCGAGCGAAATTTCGAACGAGATAGGTTACATCCTGCGGCAATCCTCGGCCAAGGGAGCGCCGAACGTGCTGCTCCAGGATTTGCTGACACGGTGGAGCGCGGGGCAGCTGTCGGCCGGTCAGGTCACCGCCGAGATCGTTAAGGCCGCCGCCGCCTCAACCTCCGTCGCGACCCTCAGCTACGAGTTCTTCACCGGCAAGATCCCGGGCCAGGCCGGCGTCGACTACCTCGTCTCGCCCACCGGCCCCAACGCCAACAATCTCAACAGCGCCTACTACCAGAGCTTCAATCTCGAGAACCGCTACATCAATTTCGCGGTCAATCTGGGCAAGCTAGGCGAGGGGAAGGACGCGTTCGCGGCCAAATACGGCGCGCTGAGCCTCTTTGACGCCACGCGCGAGGCCTACAAGACCATCTTCGGCGCCGCGCCGACCGACACCAAGATTCATGCCCTGATCGACGGCCGGGCGGACTACTTCGCCTATTATGGCGGTGACGGCGCCAACGGTCAGGGGACCAAGGCGGCCATGGTGGGTTGGTTGCTGGCCGAGGCCGAGAAGGCCGATATTGGTGTGATGGCGCGGTCGAACGACGCTTGGCTGACGGACCTCGCCGACGGCTCGACGCCGTTCGCGATCGACATCCTCGATCCGGGCCAGGGCTACTACAAGGCCGACTTCATCTTCGGGGGAACCTGACCGAAGTCCGGATCGAGGGGGTGGTTCGAGACGCCCGCCACCTTGGCGGCTGACGATCTGGCGGGCTCGCGACCACTTTCGGCGATGCTTACCGGTGGCCTAGCGCCGCAACTGGGGTAGCTTGTCGCAAAGACCGCATAATCCCACCGAACACCGGCGATCTTGCGTCAGGACCGGTCGGGGATGGAGTAGCCGCATGCCGCAAACCCCCGCCGACAAACCCCTGATCGTGCTGTCGCACGAGATGCTGTTGTCTCTGCAGCCGCTACTGGAAGGCGCCTATACGGTTTGCCGGCTGTGGGACTATCCCGACGCCCTGGCCTTCCTGGACGGCCCCGGGCGCGGAGTTCGGGCCATCGTCCACGCCGGCGAGATGGTTCTGACGCGCGACATGCTGGAGCAAATGCCTCAACTGGGCCTGATCGCCTGCGTCAGCGTCGGCTATGACGGGATCGACGTGCCGTGGTGCAAGGCGCACGACATTTCGGTGACCCATTCCACCGGGCTGAACGCCGGCGACGTGGCCGATCACGCCGTGGGCCTGATCCTGGCCGCCTGGCGGGGCATCGTCGAGGGCGATCAGCGCCTGCGCGCCGGCCACTGGACCCATGCCGAACGCATGGCC
This sequence comes from Alphaproteobacteria bacterium, assembly GCA_018895795.1. Lineage (GTDB taxonomy): Bacteria > Pseudomonadota > Alphaproteobacteria > Caulobacterales > Caulobacteraceae > Caulobacter. The sequence goes on along the minus strand of JAHINZ010000400.1, from coordinate 7,577 downwards.
CCGCGCCACGGATTGAAAGGGCGCAAGGTGGGGATCGTCGGGCTGGGTCATATCGGCGAGGCGGTCGCTCGCCGGCTGGACGCCTTCGAGATGAAGGTCGCCTGGTGGGCGCCACGGCCCAAGGACACCGACCGGCCGCGCGCCGACAGCCTGCTGGCCCTGGCCCGCGACAGCGATGTTCTGGTGGTCTGCGCCCGGCCAGACGCCGCCAACCACCACATGATCGACAAGGCCGTGATCGAGGCCCTGGGGCCCCAGGGCCTGCTGGTCAATGTGGCCCGCGGCTCGCTGGTCGACGAGGACGCCCTGATCGCCGCCTTGAAGGACGGCCGCCTGGGCATGGCGGCGCTGGACGTCTTCGAGCAGGAGCCGACCCCGGCGGCGCGCTGGGTCGGCGTGCCGCATACCGTCCTGACCCCGCACACCGCCGGCGCCACGCTGGACAGTATTCCGGCCATGGTGGGAATGACGCTCGAAAATCTGCGCCGCTTCTTCCACGGCGAACCGCTGGCGTCGCCGGTTGGGGGTTAGGGGCGGGGAAACGGCGTGCCGAAAGGCTCCGGCGCCAACCGCAAGCCGTTCACCAGCAGGCTGACGGTGCGGTAGAAGCCGGCCAGCATCATCAGCTCGATGCAGGCCGGCTCTTGGAAGGCGTCCCGCAGCCGCGCCCACAGATCATCGTCGATATCGGCGCGGGCATTGACCGCGTCGCAGAAGCCGATCAGCAGCGCCTCGCGCGGCGACCAGGCGTCGGCGACACCCGGCGCGACGGTCGCCGCCAGTTGGCGGTCGTCCAGTCCGGCCTTGCCGGCGAAGATCGCCGCGTGGACGCCCCACTCGTAGCCGGCCCCATTGAGGGCGCAGACCCGATGGATGACGATCTCGCGCTCGCGCAGGCTCAGATGGCCGGGATCGAGCAAGCCGCCGCCGGTGAACCGCAGAAACAGCCGCTCGTCGCGGGCCAGGGTGCGGAACAGCGACAACGGCTCGGCGCCCGGCGTCGTGAGCCCATCGAGGACCCTCTGGATGGCGGGCGTATAGGGTGCCTGGGCGGGCGAGATGCGGGCGGACATCGGCGTTTCCTTTTGCTACAGAATTTGTATCATGACGGTCGATCGAGTTGCTACAAAAAATGAAGCGCCCTTGCCGGGCAAGCCTGTTCGCGGCTCGTCCACGGGCAAGCCGATCATGGCGGCCCTGGATCTGCTGGGGCGGCGGGGCAGCTTGCGGATCGTCTGGGAGCTGCGCGACGGCGCGATCCTGACCTTCCGCGCCCTGCAGGCCGCCGCGGAGCTGCCGCCGGGCACTCTGAATAGCCGCTTGGCGGAACTTCGGGCGGCCGACGTGGTGTCGGTTGAGGCGGGCTATCGTCTTACGGCGCGCGGCGCCGGACTGATCGAGGCGCTTGCGCCGCTGCTGACATGGTCGCAAGCTTGGGCCGATGATCTGACGGGGAAGTAGCGGCATGGCCAAGGTGCTGGGTCTGGGCGGGATATTCTTCAAGGCCGCCGATCCTAAAGCAGTCGGCGAGTGGTATGCCCGGGTGCTGGGGTTCGAGGTCCATGACTGGGGCGGCGTGATCTTCGATCACCCCAAGGTCGGCAAGGCCAACTGGTCGCCCTTTCCGGCGGACACCCAGTATTTCGCGCCGTCCGATGCGGCCTTCATGATCAACTTCATCGTCGACGACCTGGACGGCGTCTTGGCTAAGGCCGCCGCCGAGGGCGCCGAGCCGACCGGACGGCAGGATGAAGACATGGGTCGGTTCGCCTGGCTTTTGGACCCCGCCGGGGTCAAGATCGAGCTCTGGGAGCCCGCCAAGGCCGCTCCGGAGGCATAAATTCAGCTTGCCAAATCGGACATAAAGATATCCTTATGTCCCGATGAAGCTATCCGCCGAACAGGTTGTCGAGGTGCTGCGCGCGGCGGGAGAGTCAACGCGTCTGCGCCTGCTGGCCTTGCTTGGGGCCGAGGAGCTTTCGGTCCTGGAACTGTGCCGGATCCTCGACCAGAGCCAGCCGCGCGTGTCGCGCCATCTCAAGCTGCTGGCCGAGGCCGGGCTGGTGGAGCGGTTCCCCGACGGGGCCTGGGTGTTCTATCGCCTGGCGGGCAAGTCGCCCGCCCATCCTCTGGTCAGCCAGGCCCTGGACCTGATCGATGACGCCGATCCGGCCGTGCGCGCCGACGCCGACAAGCTGGCCCAGGTGCGGGCCGAGCGCTCGACCGGCGCCCAGGCCTATTTCGCCCGCAACGCCGCGCGCTGGAACGAGATCCGCTCGCTGTATGTCGATGAGGCCGAGGTCGAGGCCGCGATCCTGCGCGCGGCGGGCGAGGGGCCGTTCGACGAGATGGTCGATCTGGGCGCGGGCGCCGGCCGCATGCTGACCCTGCTGGGCCAGCGGGCGGGCGCGTCCCTGGGCCTGGATCTGTCGCAGCAAATGCTCAACATCGCCCGCGACGAGGTGGCCAAGGCCGGCCTGCCGCGCTGCGAATTGCGGCATGGCGACATCTTCGCCACCGGCCTGCCGGGCGGCTGCGCGGATCTGGTCACCGTGCACCAGGTGCTGCACTATCTGGGCGATCCGGCCGCCGCCGTGGCCGAGGCCGCGCGGCTGGTGGCCAAGGGCGGCCTGCTGCTGATCGCCGACTTCGCCCCGCACGACCATGAGTTCCTGCGCGAGGCGCACCAGCACCGCCGCCTGGGCTTTTCGGACGCCGAGATGGTGCCGTGGCTCGAGGCCGCCGGCCTTGGGCTGGAAAGCAATATCGCTCTGCCGCCGTCCTCGGACGAGGGGCTGACCGTGAAGATCTGGACGGCGCGCCGTCTCCCCGCTGCTTTCGCGCAAAGGAGCGCCGCATGACCCTTCCGCCTACACGTCCTGGGGCGCGCCGCGTTCTGGGTCCCGTGGCCCGGGCCGGCGAGCGCGGCCAGAGCCAGGCCGGCGGCCGCCCGCGCGTGTCGTTCGAATTCTTCCCGCCCAAGACCCCGGCGATGGAAGAGAGCCTGTGGCAGGCCATCACCCGCCTGGCCCCGCTGGACCCGGCCTTTGTCTCGGTCACCTATGGGGCCGGCGGCTCGACCCGCGAGCGGACCCACCGCACCGTCAAGCGCATCCTGGATGAAACCCGCCTCAAGCCCGCCGCCCACCTGACCTGCGTCGGGGCCAGCCGCGACGAGGTCGACGAGGTGATCCGCGAATACTGGGAGACGGGCGTCCGTCACATCGTCGCTCTGCGCGGTGATCCGCCGCCGACCGAGGGCGGCATCGGCGGGGTCTATGTCCCGCGCGTGGACGGTTACGCCAACGCCACCGAACTGACCCGCGCCGTGCGCGGCATCGCGCCGTTCGAGGTGCTGGTCGGGGTCTATCCGGAGAAGCATCCCGAGAGCCCGTCGATCGAACACGACATCGACGTTCTGAAGGCCAAGATCGACGCCGGCGCCACCTTGGGCGTCAGCCAGTTCTTCTTCGACATCGATGCTTTCCTGCGCTTCAACGACAAGGTCCGCGCCGCCGGGATCACCATTCCGATCGTACCCGGGATCATGCCGGTGACCAACTTCAATGGCCTGAAAAAGATGTCCCAGGCCTGCCAGACGGCGGTGCCCATTTGGTTGACTAAGTTGTTCGAGGGGCTGGACGGCGACGCCGAAACCCGCCGCCTGATCGCCTGCTCTGTGGCTGCCGAGATGTGCGCCAAGCTGCAGGAGCAGGGCTTCGAGGACTTCCACTTCTACACCCTCAATCGGGCCGATCTGGTCTATGCGATCTGCCGGGTGCTGGGCGTGCGCGAGCGAGACGCGACGTCAACGGAGGTTGCGGCATGAAGATCCTGGCCCTGATCCTGTGCGCTGTTCTGTCCCTGGCCAGCGCCGGCGCGGCGCGCGCCGACGACTGGCCGCCCGCCGCCTGGAGCAAGCCCAGCAAGCCCTATCGCGTGGTCGGCAACATCTACTATGTCGGCTCAGAAGGACTGTCGTCCTACCTGATCACCTCGTCGGAAGGTCATATGCTGCTGGACGCCGGCATGTCGGCCGAGGGCGCCAAGCTGGTCGAACGCAACATCGTCTCGCTGGGCTTCAAGCTCTCTGACGTGAAGATCCTGCTCAACACCCACGCCCATTATGACCATGCCGGCGGCCTGGCCCAGATGAAGGCCGACACCGGCGCCAAGCTCTATGCCTCGTCGCTGGAGAAACCGGCGCTGGAGGCGGGGCGTCATTTCGGCGACAACGAGAACGGCCTGACGCCGTTTCCGGCCGTCAAGGTGGATCGCACGATTGGCGAGGGCCAGAAGATCACCCTGGGCGAGACCACCTTGATCGTCCGCCTGACGCCGGGCCACACCATCGGCGGAACCGCCTTCACGACCTCGGTCACCGAGCGCGGCCGGCCGTTGAACGTGGTGCTGTTCAACTCTATTTCGGTGGCCGGAAACGCCCTGGTCGGTAACAAGACCTATCCGCGGATCGTCTCCGACTATCGCGCCACCTTCGCCAAGTTGAAGACGATACCGTGCGACGTCTTCCTGCCCGCTCACCCGGAACAGGGGGATCTGGTGGCCAAACGCCAGCGGTTCCTGCGCGGCGATCTGAACGCCTTCATCGACCCGGCCGAGCTGGGTCGCGTAGTCGCCGCTTCGGAAGTCGCGTTCAACAAAGAGCTGGCGCGTCAGCAGGGAGCGGCCAAATGACCGACCTTTCCACCAGGGCCGGCCGCATCGCCGCCCTGAAGGCCGCCGCCAAGGAGCGCGTGCTGATCCTCGACGGCTCGTGGGGCGTGATGTTCCAGAAGAAGAAGCTGCAGGAGGCCGACTACCGCGCCGAGCGCTTCGCCGACTATGACGGCCAGATGAAGGGCAATAACGACGTCCTGTGTCTGACGCGGCCCGACCTGGTGGCCGAGCTGCATGACGCCTATTTCGCCGCCGGCGCCGACATCTCCGAGACCAACACCTTCTCCGGCACCACCATCGCCCAGGCCGACTATCGCCTCGGCGAAAAGGACGTCTGGGACATCAATTATCAAGGCGCGCGCATCGGCCGTTCGGTCGCCGATCGCTGGCTGAAGGAACACCCCGAAAAGCCGCGCTTCATCGCCGGCTCGATCGGGCCGCTGAACGTGATGTTGTCGATGTCGTCGGACGTCAATGATCCTGGCGCGCGCAAGGTGACCTTCGACCAGGTCTACGCCGCCTATCGCCAGCAGGTCTCGGCCCTGTACGAGGGCGGCGTTGATCTCTTTTTGATCGAGACCATCACCGACACCCTCAACTGCAAGGCCGCGATCAAGGCGATCCTGGATCTGCGCGACGAGGGCCATGAAGAGCTGCCGATCTGGATCAGCGGCACCATCACCGACCGCTCGGGCCGCACCCTGTCGGGCCAGACGGCCGAAGCCTTCTGGAACTCGATCAAGCACTGCAAGCCGTTCGCGGTGGGCTTCAACTGCGCCCTGGGCGCGGACCTGATGCGGCCGCACATCGCCGAGATGGCCCGCATCGCCGACACCCTGGTCGCCGCCTATCCCAATGCCGGCCTGCCCAACGCCATGGGCGAATATGACGAAGAGCCGCACCAGACCGGCCATGCCCTGCACAACTGGGCCAGCGACGGTCTGGTCAATATCGTGGGCGGCTGCTGCGGCACGACGCCGGACCATATCCGCCACGTCGCCGAGGCGGTGGCGGGCGTGAAGCCGCGCGCCATTCCCGAACGTCCCCGGGCCATGCGCCTGGCGGGCCTTGAACCCTTCGAACTGGTGGGCTGAGACCGGACATGAAGACCACCATCCTGTTTGGCGGCGAGAGCCGCGAGCGCCTCGTGGCCGTGGCCAGCGCCCAGGGCCTGTCGCGAACCCTGCCCGAGGCCGACCTGTGGTTCTGGGCCCCGGACGGCCAGGTCTATCTGGCCAGCCCGGCGGCCCTGCAGGGCCATGCCCGTCCGTTCGAGCTGGACCTGCCGCCGCAGGGCGCACCGATCGGCGATCTGGCCACCGCCCTGGACGTCGCCGCGCGCGAGGACCGGGTTCTGCTGCTCAGCCTGCACGGCGGTTTCGCCGAGGACGGCGGTCTGCAGGCCCTGTGCGAGGCCAAGGGCGTGGCCTTCACCGGGTCTGGCTCGGAGGCCAGCCGCCTGGCGTTCCAGAAGATCCTCGCCAAGGGCATTGTCGCCAAGGCCGGCGTCTCGGTTCCTGAAACCATTGCCTTGGCCGATGCCGAGGCCGCTCTGGCCAAGTATGGTCGCCTGATCGCCAAGCCGGCCGAGGACGGCTCCAGCTACGGCCTGATCTTCGTCGACACGCCGGCCGACCTTGAGGCCGTGGCCAAGGCCGCCGCCGCCGAGCCCTATCTGATCGAGCCGTTCGTCAAGGGTCTGGAATCGACCTGCGGCATCCTGGAGCGCGACGGCGAGATCTTCGCCCTGCCGCCGGTCGAGATCCGCGCCGCGGCCGGTAAATTCGATTACGCCAGCAAGTACCTGGCCCACGACACCGAGGAGATCTGCCCGGCCAGCTTCGGGCCGGAAATCAACGCCGCCCTGCAGGACCAGGCGCTGAAAGCCCACAAGGCGCTGGGCTGCCGGGGCTATTCGCGCACCGACTTCATCGTCGGCGAGCACGGCCTGGTCTATCTGGAAACCAACACCCTGCCAGGCCTGACGGCGGCGTCGCTGTATCCCAAATCGTTGAAGGCGGAGGGCATCGCCTTCGAGACCTTCCTGCGCGGTCAGATCGCCCTGGCCGCCGCCCGAAAGGCGGGCTGAGATGGCCGCCTGGGCGCCCGGACCGTTCGACAATGACGAAGCGGCCGACTTCATCGAGGACCTGGCCGAGGCGCCCGACTGGCGCACGGTGACCGCCCTGCTGGAACACGTCTCCAACCTGAACGGCTATCTGGAAGAACCCGAGGGCGAGATGGCCGTGGCCGCCGCCGCGATCGTCGCCTCCTGCGTCGGGGCCGGCTCGGTGCTGCCCGACAGCCATGCCGAACTGAAAGCCGCCCTCGGCGCGCCGCCGGAAGGCTCTGCCAATCTGGCGCGCAAGGTCCTGGCCCGGGTGGTCGGCACCGCCTCCGAACTCGACGAAACCTGGCAGGAGGGGGACGGCCACGATGCGTGGCTGACCCAGATCGCCGGCCTGCAATCCCTATTGAACGGCCAATCATGAGACCCGTCTTCGTCAATATCGGTGAGCGCACCAACGTCACCGGCTCGGCCAAGTTCAAGAAGCTGGTGATCGAGGGCGACTATCCGGCCGCCCTGTCGGTGGCCCGTCAGCAGGTCGAGGCCGGCGCCCAGGTCATCGACGTCAATATGGACGAGGGCCTGCTCGACTCGAAGGCGGCCATGGTCACCTTCCTGAACCTGATGGCGGCCGAGCCCGATATCGCCCGGGTGCCGGTGATGATCGACAGCTCCAAGTGGGAGGTGATCGAGGCCGGCCTGAAGTGCGTGCAGGGCAAGGCCATCGTCAACTCGATCTCGATGAAGGAGGGCGAGGCCAAGTTTATCCAGCAGGCCCAGCTGTGTTTGCGCTACGGCGCGGCCGTGGTGGTCATGGCCTTCGACGAACTGG
>JAHINZ010000399.1 GCA_018895795.1 Alphaproteobacteria bacterium | reverse complement strand
CTATCGCTATCATGATCCCGAAAAGCAGACCTGGGTGGTGATGCGCGCCGCCTGGCGGGGCGTGCGGGGCAAGAGCCCGCAGATGTGGGACGTGATCGGCATCAGCCAGAATGTCACCGAACTGATCGACGCCCGCGACGCGGCGGTCGACGCCGCCGAGGCCAAGAGCCAGTTCCTGGCCAATATGAGCCACGAGATCCGCACGCCCATGAACGGCGTCCTGGGCGTGCTGCATCTGCTGAAACAGGAGGCCCTGTCCGAAGACGGCCGCCAGATGCTTGATGAGGCCCTGGGCTGCGGGGCGATGCTGTCGGAGCTGCTCAACGACATCGTGGACTTCTCGAAGATCGAGGCCGGCAAGCTGGACCTGGCGCCCGAAGCGACCGACCCGGTCGCCCTGCTGCGCGGCGTCGCCGATCTGTTGCGGACCCAGGCCCGGCAGCGCGGACTGTATCTTCGCGTCGAGACCTCGCCCGATCTGGGCTGGGTGTCGGTCGACCCGGTCCGGCTGCGCCAGGCGCTGTTCAACCTGCTGGGCAACGCCGTCAAGTTCACGCTGGAGGGCGGCGTCGACGTCCGGCTGACGCGCCGACCGTCCGCCGCGGGCCTGCGTCTGCGCTTCGAGATCCAGGACACCGGGGTCGGCATAGGCCAGGAGGCCGGCGGCGCCCTGTTCGAGCGCTTCAGCCAGGCCGACAGCTCCACCACGCGACGGTTCGGCGGCGCCGGCCTTGGCCTGGCCATCACCCGCCGACTCGCCCAGCTGATGGGCGGCGATATCGGCTTTTCCAGCGCTTTGGGCCAGGGTTCGACCTTCTGGCTGGAGATCCAGGCCCAGCCCGCCGCCGCCGTTCAGCCGCGCGAGGCCGTCGATCATCCGCTGTTCGCGGGCCGGCGCTTTCTGCTGGTCGAGGACAACGCCACCAACCGCATGGTCGCCTCGCGGATGCTCGAGGTCTTGGGGGCCAGCGTCGAATGCGCCGTCGACGGCGCCCAGGGCGTCGAGGCCGCGCGGCGCGGCTTTGATCTGATCCTGATGGATATCCAGATGCCCGACATGGACGGCCTCGAGGCCACGCGCCAGATCCGCGCCCTGGGCGGCGCGGTCGGATCCACGCCGATCCTGGCCATGACCGCAAACGCCCTGGCCCACCAGCAGGCGGCCTATCTGGCCGCCGGCATGGACGGCGCGATCGCCAAGCCGCTGTCGCCCTCCGTCCTGGTGCAAACGCTGCTGGCCGCCCTCGAAGGCTCGCAAGACGTCAATCCGTCCCCGGATCTGCAAAAACTTGAGCCGCGTTGAGGCTCGCGCTCTGATTTCATCGCGATAATCGCACACCCGGCCTTTGCGCCGCCCCCCGCGACGCCTAAATTGGACCCCAAAGTCCAGCGACCTCTATCGCCTGGGTTTTTGGGGATCTTGCGGAATGGATGATGCTGGGAACGTGGGCGCGGGCACGGCGCGCTATGCCCGCAAGAAGGAGGCCATCCTGGCCGCCGCCACGGCGATCCTGAACCGGCAGGGCGTGCGCGGCATGACCCTGGCCGACGTCGCGGCCAAGGTCGGGCTGATCACCACCAGCGTCACCTATTATTACCGCAAGAAGGACGATCTGGCGGCCGCCTGTTTCATGCGCGGCCTCGAGCGGTTCGACGCCATGGTCACCCAGGCGGCGGCCCAGCCCGATCCGGCGGCGCGGCTGAAGACCTTCCTCGACCTCTATCTGGATCTGAACCGCCGGGTGCGCCTGGGCGAGGCCACGCCCCTGACCAGCTTCACCGAGATCAAGGCCCTCAAGGAACCCCTGCGCACCTCGGTCTCCAACGCCTTCAGCGACCTGTTTCGCCGCGTGCGGGCCTTCTTCGAGAGCGAGGACTTCGCGCACCTCGAAAAGCGCCAGCGCAACGCCCGCACCCACCTGTTGCTGGAGCAGGTCTTCTGGTCGGGCACCTGGCTGCGTCGCTACGACCTGGATGACTATGAGCGGGTGCGCGACAAGATCTATGACATCCTGGTCGGCGGCCTGGCCGCGCCGGGTCAGGCCTGGGCGCCCAGCGCCCTGCCCGATCCCACGCCGCGCTCGTCCGAGGGACAGGAATGGCGCGAGACCTTCCTGGTCGCCGCCACCCGCCTGATCAATCAGCGCGGCTATCGCGGGGCGTCGGTCGAGGACATTTCGGCGGCGCTGAACGTCACCAAGGGTTCGTTCTATCATCACCATGAAGACAAGGACGCCCTGGTGGTGGAGTGCTTCCAGCGCACCTTCGCGGTGACCCGCAAGTCCCAGGCCGACGCCCGGGCCCAGCAAGGCTCGTCCTGGACCCAGCTGGTCTCGGCCACCGCCACCCTGGTGACCTATCAGTTGTCGAATCACGGCCCTTTGCTGCGCGCTTCGTCGATGGGCGCCCTGCCCACCGAGATTCGCCACGACATGGCCGAGGGCTATGGTCGTGGCTCCGAACGGTTCGCGGCGATGATCTCCGACGGCATAGCCGACGGCTCGATCCGCCCGGTCGACCCGATGATCGCCGCCCACATGATCAATTCGATGCTGAACGCCGCCGCCTCGCTGGGCGCCTGGGTGCCCGGTGTCGAACGCGACGAGGCCGCCGCCCTGTTCGCCCGGCCGCTGCTGATGGGCGTGTTCACGGCTTAACCAACCAAGCGCATGGTTTCACGGGATTTCAAAGCGCGTCGGGGCTGTTAGGTTAACGGCGATTGAGTCGCGTCGGGCGCCCCCATGACCATCATCGGATCACAACCTTATCTGACCGGCTACGCCGCCCTCGGCGCGGCGGCCAACAAGACCACGCCGACCGGCGCGGCCGACACCTCGGCCCAGGCCAAGGCCGCCAACGCCGCCACGGCCGCCGTCAATGTCACCCTGTCGGCCGAAGCCCAGGCGGCGCTGAAGGCGCAAACCGACGCCCGCGGCGCCGCCGCCGTGGTCAGCGACGCCCGAAGCGCGATCGACGCCCTGCTCAAGACGGCCAAGACGACCAGCGCGCTGAAGGACGGCCAGCCCACCATCGGCCTGGGCGATCTGGATCGTCGCGAGCTCTACGCCGTCGCCAGCGGCCGCGGCGGCAAGTTCCCGCTGGAAGAGCAGGTGGTCGCCGCCCTGGAGCTGAAGTCGCGCAATGCCGACGCCCTGGCCGGCCCGGCCGCCTCGGCCCGGGTCACCGGCGACTATGCCGGCCTCTACCAGGCCGCCCTCGACCGCCAGGACGCCGCCGGCCCCGAGGAGAAGGCCACCGCCCAGTGGACCCAGGACCGCGCCGCCCTGGTCGAGGGCCGCAAGCAGGCCATCGCCAATCCCGGCGTCGCCCCGGCCGGCGTCGAGGGCGATCCGGTCGCGGCCTATCTGAAAGAGGCGGGCGGCGTGGTCGCCAATCCCCGCACCCGCGACTTCGGCAAGGTGGCCAACGATGTGCGCGACGTGCTCGACAAGCAGTACGCCACGGCGACGGGCGACGGCGCGGCGACCGGGCCGGACGACGGCGCGATCGACTTCTCCAAGTTCGACGCCCGCTCCCTGGCGGCGGTGTCGCTGAACCGCGACGGCCAGTTCTCGGCCCACGAGGTGCGCCAGGCCGCCGCCGAGATCCGCGGCCGCGACCACCAGTCGGTGATGGCCAGCTACAAGGACAGCGCCGGCGGCGCCGATTCCGATTTCGGCAAATCGATGATCACCCGCTATGCCGGCATGACCGCCGAAGAGCGCGAGGCCTCGGGCTGGACCCCGGCGCTCTATGACAAGATGGTCGCCCTGCAAAGCACCCGCGACAAACTGGCCTCGCTGTTCAGCGCCGACGGCGGCGTGGCCGCGACCGGGTCGATGTCGCTGCTGGACTATCTGAGCTAGGACGGATCGGAGTGGAAGGCGCCGATCGCTGACGCGTCGTCCAGTGCGATGAGGTCGGGAACGGCAGAGCTGGCCTCCGCTCCCGGAAGCCGACCTTTTGACGGTCTGGGGAGGGTGGTGGGAGGACGTTCTGGTTGATCCTCCCCCTCTGGGGGAGGTGGCCCAGAGGG
>JAHINZ010000398.1 GCA_018895795.1 Alphaproteobacteria bacterium | reverse complement strand
GGGAGCCGGGCGCGACATCTGCACTTCCAGGGCGACGCCGCCCTTGAAGTCGATACCCAGGTTCAGGCCCTGGAAGACCAGCAGGCCGATCGAGGCGGCGATCAGGACCGCCGAGATGACGGCCGCGACCGGGGCCCAGCGCACGAACCGATAGTGGGTCGAACGCGGGATGTAGCGAATGAGTGGCCAACGCATGGTCGGTTCTCCTATGCGATCGGCAGCTTCTTCGGCTTGGTGGTCTTGAACCACCAGCCGATGAGCACTTGGGTGATGAAGATGGCGGTGAACAGCGACGTGAACACGCCGATCACCAGAGTCCAGGCGAAGCCCTTCACCGGGCCCGAGCCGAAGCTGAACATGATCAGGCCCGAGATCAGGCTGGTGATGTTGGCGTCCAGGATCGAGGTCAGGGCCAGCTTGTAGCCGTGGTCGGCCGCGGCCATGGGCGTGCGCCCGGCGTTGGCCTCGTCGCGCATGCGCTCGTAGATCAGCACGTTGGCGTCGACGGCGACGGCCAGGGTCAGGATCAGGCCGGCGATGCCCGGGAAGGTCAGGGTCGCCTGGGTCATCGACATGATGCCGACGATCAGCAGCACGTTGACCACCAGGGCGATGGCCGCGAAGCCGCCGAACAGGCCATAGGCCAGGATCACGAACACGAACATCGACAGGGCGCCGATGGCCAGCGAGATCGCGCCGGCCTTGACGGCGTCGGCGCCGAGCTCGGCGGTCACGGTGCGCTGGTCTTCCACGTTCAGCGGGGCCGGCAAGGCGCCCGAGCGCAGCAGCAGCGATAGTTCGTTGGCGCTTTCGACGGTGAAGCTGCCGGTGATGATGCCGCTGCCGCTGGTGATCGGATCGTTGATCACCGGGGCAGAGATCACCTTCTTGTCCAGGACGATCGCGAACCGCTTGCCGGGGTTGCGCAGGGTGATGTCGCCGAACTTCCTGGCGCCGGAACCGTTGAACGCGAAGCCGACGGCCGGCCGGCCATTCTGGTCGAAGGTTTGCGAAGCATTGGTCAGTTCGTCGCCCGAAACGACGGCGCGCTTCTTGACCACGTAATACGGCGCGTACTGGTCTTCGCTCTGCAGCAGTTCCGAGCCGGGGGGGATGCGGCCGGCCTGGATGTCTTCGGGCGTCACCGTCTCGTCGACCATCTGGAAGGTCAGCTTGGCGGTCTTGCCGATGATGGTCTTGAGTTTCTCCGGGTCGCTCTCGCCGGCGGCCTGGATCATGATCCGGTTCGTACCCTGGCGGGTGATCGTCGGTTCCTTGGTGCCCAGGCTGTCGATCCGGCGACGGATCGTCTCGATCGACTGTTCGACCGCCTTGGCCGCGTCGGCCTTGGCGGCCTCGGCGACGAAGGTGATCTCCAGGCGCTGGTCGTCCCGCGTGGCGACCGAGACGTCACGGCCACCCAGGGCCCCGACCAGCGGGGCGCCGATCGTGCGACGCAGCATGGCGGCGGCGGTGTTGACCTTGCCCGCATCGGCGATGCGCACCCGGATCACGCCGCCCGCCTCGCCCAGCTCGCCAAACTCGATCTGCTCGCCGCGCAGCGCGGTGCGAACATCCTCGACCAGATTGGTCAGGCGTTCCTTGCGCAGCGCGTCGGTGTCGACCTCATAGAGCAGGTAGGACCCGCCCTGCAGGTCGAGGCCCAGATTGAGCTTCTGGTGCGGCACCCAGCTTGGAAAGGCGTCCAGCGTCTTCTGCGGGATCACATTGGGCAGGGTGAAGACGATGCCGAAGATCACCGACAAGGTGACGGCGATGATCTTCCAGCGGGACAGTTTCAGCATGGATTACAGGCTCTGGACGACGCCTCGCGGCGCCTTGGTCTTGGGTGTTGGGGCAATCAGCTCTTGGGGTCGTTGGCCGGGGCGGGTTCGCCCTTGGCGCGGACCTCGGTGATCATGCTCTTGACCACCTTGACGGTGACGCCCTGAGCGATCTCGACGCCGACTTCCTTGTCTTCCACGCGCACGATCTTGCCCAGCGTGCCGCTGGACAGCACGACATTGTCGCCGCGCTTCAGATTGCTCAGCATCACCTGATGGTCCTTGGCGCGCTTCTGCTGCGGACGGATCAGCATGAAATAGAACAGCACCACCATCAGGATGATGGGGGCGATTTGCATAAGCTGCTGGCTCAGGCCACCGGACATGACGTCTCCAAATATCTGCGGGCGCGTCCTCCATATGGGGTCGCGCCAAGTCGGCGGAAGCTATGCGTTCACCTCCGCTTTTGCAATGAGCCGCCGGCGAGGATACGACCGCGTCATGATCGACGCCCAAAACGCCCTGCTCGCCCGCATCGCCGACGCCCTGGAACGCCTGGCGCCGGCCGCGCCCAAAGCGCCGGACTTCAGCGGCGCGCGGTTGTTCCGCCACGATTCCGTCGCCGACGCCTTCATCGCCGCGCCCGACTATCCGATGGCGTTGGACCTGCTGGTCGGCGTCGAACGGCAAAAGGACCGGTTCGTCGAGAACCTGACTCGCTTCGCCGTCGGTCTGCCGTGCAACCACATCCTGCTGTGGGGCGTGCGCGGCACGGGCAAGAGCTCGATGACCAAGGCGGCCTTCATGGCGGTCAGCGCCGATCATGCTGGCCTGAAGCTGATCGAGATCGATCGCGACGAGATCGCCGCCCTGCCCCCGCTGTTCGACCGGCTGCGCGCCCGCGCCGAGCGCTTCGTGGTGCTGTGCGACGACCTGTCGTTCGAGGACGGCGCGGCGGCGGCCAAGGCCCTGAAGTCGGCCCTGGAGGGCGGCGTGGCCGGTCCGCCGGAAAACGTGCTGTTCGTCGCCACCTCCAACCGCCGTCATCTGATGCCGCGCGACCATGTCGAGAGCCAGGGCGCGATCGCCGCGGCCGAGGACGCCGAGGAGGAGATGAGCGTCTCCGACCGCTTCGGCCTGTGGATCGGCTTCCCGCCCATGGATCAGCCGACCTATCTGCAGGCGATCCGCACCTATGCCGAGCGCTTCGACCTTGTGGTCGACAATCTCGACCGCCGGGCCCTGCAATGGTCGCAGCTGCGCGGCGCGCGCTCGGGCCGGGTGGCCTGGCAGTTCATCCGCGACCTGGCCGGCGAGCTGGGCAAGAGCCTGCCGGGATAGCGGCGCACTGGCCCCCTCCGCGCCTTCGGCGCTCCTCCCCCGGAGGGGGAAGATGAGACTTCATCCGCCCCCTATGGGGGCGGACGGTCGCGAAGCGACCCGGTGGGGGCAAGTGTCATCGACCTCACGCGATCTCTCGCTTAAGGGATGGGAAGGGTCGCGGAGCGTCCGGACGACGTCCGGATGAGTTAGACAAAATACCGTTTCGACGAAGCCGTTCGCTCCGCGCCATCGTTATCCG
>JAHINZ010000397.1 GCA_018895795.1 Alphaproteobacteria bacterium | reverse complement strand
CGGCCGCAGACACATCCTTGATCGTCGCGCGCATCCGGCAGCTCATCCTCGACTCTACGTCGGGACCCTAGGCCATATATGCACAATCCACACAACGTCTCAAAAGCATCAAGACCCAATTCGCGTCGTTGAAACGATGCAGAATTTGCGCGGGGATCAACCAGTTGGCCGGGCACCGCCGAAATCACCGATCACATGGTCAATGACGGATTGGACGGAGGGCGGCAGCCCCTCCGACGCGGGCGATGCTGTCCAATTGCAGTTGGCGTCTTCGCGGCTGAAGCGGAAATGCCTTGTCGGTAAAAGTGGGCTCGCAACGTCGGATGCACGGACTAATCGCCGCTAGCGTCGATCACATGCGGCACGAAGCGCGCGAGGTTCTTGGTGATGACGCTGTCGTCCTCGCGCACGCCGATGCCGGCCGGCTCATTGCCGACGATCCAGGCGCCGATCACCGGCCGCTTACCGGCGAACTCGGGAGGCGGATAGTAGGCCTGCAGCACCGCGCCTTCCTCACCGTAGCCCTGGTCCAGCACGGGCTCGTCGCCGCCGACAATCTCGATATTGGCCCCTTCGCGCGAGAACAGCGGCTTGCGCACGTGGCGTGGGCCCAGGGCCGAGGCGCGGGGGTCGTCCTCGAAATAGGCTTCAAGCAGATTTGGGTGGCCGGGATGACGCTCCCACAGCAGGGGCAAGATGCCCTTATTGGACAGGATCGCCTTCCAGGCCGGCTCCAGCCAGCGCACGCCGGCGGTCTTCAGATGCGCGGCATAGGGCTCGCGCAGCATGAACTCCCAGGGATAGAGCTTGAACGCCGCCTGCAGCTCGAAGCCTTCCACGTCCACGAACCGGCCTTCGCCGTTGACGCCGATCGCGTCGATGGCGACGAACTTGGGATCCAGGCCCGCCTGGGCCGCCAAGTCCTCGAAGAACCGCACGGTCTGGCGATCCTCGACGGCCGTCGCGTCGCTGGCGAAGTGCACGAAGCCGCCGGACGGAAACAGCGTCCTGAACCGGTCGCGCAGGGCCTCGAACAGGCTGTTGAACTGGTCGGTCCCCGCCGGCAGGGCGCCCGAAGCCAGCAACTCTTCCAGCCACAGCCACTGGAAGGTGGCCGCCTCGAAGACGCTGGTGGGGGTGTCGGCGTTGTACTCGTAGAGCTTGGGCTTGCTGACGCCGTCATAGCCGAAGTCGAACCGGCCATAGAGCGAGGGTTCCTTGGCGCGCCAGGACGCGGCGACGAAATCCTGGTGCTCGGCCGGGATCGCCAGGCGCGTCATCAGGGCCTGGCTGCCGGCCACCTCGTCGACGAGGTCCAGGCAAAGCTCGTGCAGGTCGGCCGCCGCCGGCTCCAGATCGTCCTCGATCTGGGCCAGGGTGAAGGCATAGGCCGCCGACTCGTCCCAATAGGCCTGGCCGTCGGTGTGGTGATAGACGAAGCCGACGGCGTCGGCTTTCGCCTGCCAGTCGGCGCGCGGCGTCAGGTCAAGTCGGCGCACGCGGCTTAGGCGTCGCTGGGCTTGGCGGGCTCGGCGGACTTCTGCTCGAGCTGCAGCGGCGCGGCGGCCGGCGCGGCCAGGCGCGCCAGGATGTCGTCGGCCGAGGACTGGCCCGGACCGATGCCGGCCAGGCGGAGCTTTTCGTCCAGGTCCGCGCCCGTGCGGCGGTCTTCCAGTTCACCGGCCGCCTTGATGCGCTCGCCGCGGATCATCTGGCGTTCCTTGATACGGGCCAGGCTGTCGGCGGCCGAGCCCAGCGACGAACCCGCGCCCGCGCCGCGCGCGGCGACCGAGGCCTGGGCCTTCTGGACGGACTCATTGACCTTCACGACCTCGACCTCGCGACGCAGGGTCTCGATGCGGCGGTCGGTGGCGGTGATGGCGGTGTGGAGCTGGTCCTCGGCGGCGCGCATGTCGCCGATCTGCGGCTCCTTCAGGGCGATATCCTGCTCAAGGTCGGCGATGCGCTGCGCCACCTGGCGGGCGAGGTCCATGTCGCCCTTGGTGACGGCGGCGCGGGCCGAGCCCTCGTACTTTATCGCCTGCTCGCGGAAGCTGGAGACTTCCTTTTCCAGGATGCGGCGACGGGCCACCAAGGTGGCCATGTCGTCGCGGGCCTTGCCCTGGGCGGTGTCGGCGTCGCGGATTTCCTGGTCCAGGATCCGCAGAGCGTTGGCGTCGACGACGGCGGCGGTGGCTTCATGCGCGCCGGCGCGGCCCAGGGTGAACAGCTTGTTCCAGATGGACATGGGGATCTCCGGGATCGCGACTTAAGCGGCGGTGGGGGTGAAGGACGAGCGAAGGTCGGAAGCGGCCTCGATGGCGTTCTCGGCCAGCACCCGCAGCTCGATCAGGATGTCGTCCAGCGACGAGGACGGCGCCAGCTCGCCGAACAGTTCGTAGAAGTCGCGATCGCCGACCGCGCTGATCCCGAAATTCGACAGCGGCACCAGCTTCTGGGCCTTGAGCAGGAACTCGTTGAAGGCATGGCGATCCTTCTGTTCGTCGACCGGCCACAGCAGCACCGAGGCGGCGATCTGCTGGTCGCTGACGCTGACGAAGATCTCCAGATCGCCATGGTCGTGCATGGTGACCAGCAGGATGGGATCGGCGCCTTCCACGATCTTGGCCGTCATGGCGTCGTTGAGGCCGTCCGAAAGGGCGGTCTTCAGCGATCGAACAGTCCAGGCGGTTGGCGTCATAGGGCGTGATCCTCGAAGGGCTTGGCGTTTCATACAAGATGGGAGGGCGAACGCCAGTCGTCGAGAGGGCTTGCCGAACATCGGCCATGACAAGTTGGTAATGGCGCGGCCCCTTTTGCGGCGCGCCCCTTTTGCGCGATGGGCGGGCGCCTTACATGTGGGGGAGTTTCGCATTCGGATCGCTTCATGTTCAGCAAGCTCTTCGGCCGCAAGGACAGCGCGCCCGCCGTCCCGGCCCTGCCGACGATCCGCAACGTGACGCTGGGGCGCACGGTCTGGCTCGATACGCTGGCCTGGCGTCGGCTGGGCGAGGATCTGAAATTCTCGCTCGGCAGCGACACCCTGGAAATCACCGCCCAGGGCCTGGTCGATCTGCGCGAGGGCGGCTTCGTCCATCGGTTCTATACCGACGACAACGTGATGTTTCAGGCCGTCTCCGACGATCGCGAGGGCCAGCGGGTCACCGACATCACCCTCTTCATGCCCTGGGACAGCGCCTATCCCGGCGGCCGGGCCGACGAGGAAGCCTGGGCCAAGCGGTTGCGGGCCCAAACCTTCACGGGCCCCGGCCTCCCG
The DNA here is from genome assembly GCA_018895795.1 of Alphaproteobacteria bacterium. GTDB lineage: Bacteria > Pseudomonadota > Alphaproteobacteria > Caulobacterales > Caulobacteraceae > Caulobacter. Next base: position 3,788 of record JAHINZ010000397.1, on the reverse strand, counting down.
GAATATCGCCGCGACTGGTTCGGCGACGAGGCCGAAAGCCAGGAGCCGGTGACCTTCTGGGAAGACGTCCACGACGACCGCGACGGCATCACCGACCGGCGGATCTTCCAGACCTGCATGCTGTTCTCCCGCGATTTGCCGGGCGACGGTCGCGAGCTTCTGCTAGCCATCCAGCAGGAAAACGAGAACGAGGACACGCGCCAGCGCGAGGTCTCGTTCGAGATCATGCTGGGCATCCCACTGGACGCCGGCGAATTCAAAGCCTGATAGGAAAGACCGCCCATGTTCGATCTACAGGGGTTCGCCTCCAGCGCCCTCGCCTTCCTGGTGGCCTTTATCGCCGCGGGCCTGTTCACCGTGGCCTTCAAGGTCATCTACCAATGGGTGACGCCCTATAACGAAGGCAAGCTGATCCGCGAGGGCAACGTCGCCGCGGCCCTGGCCCTGGGCGGGGCGTTGATCGGCTATGTGCTGCCCCTGGCTTCGGCGCTCAGCCATACGGTGTCGCTGGTCGAGTTCTGCGCCTGGGCGGCCCTGGCCGGCGTGATCCAGATCGCCGCCTTCACCCTGATCCGCGTGGTGGTGATGAAGGACGTCGCCGCCCGCATCGAGCGCGGCGAACTGGCGGCGGGCGTCTATCTGGCCAGCATCTCCCTCGCGGTCGGCCTGCTCAATGCCGCCTGCATGACGTCGTGAGCTCCATGACCGATCAAGCTCAATCCCCTAAAGCCAAATCCCGCCTGAAGCGCTCGCGCAGCCTGACCCTGACCACCCTGATGGCCGGGGCGGCAGTGTCGATCACCGCGTGCGACAACTCTCCCGCCGTCACCCAGTGGGGCGATCCGCCGGCCGCCGAGGCCGGCCGCGCCGTCGAGGCGCGCACGTTTGCCAGCCTGGACGAGTGCAAGGCCTCGGGCGACTTCACCGCCCAGCAGTGCGAAACGACACTGGCCCAGGCCCAGAAGGACAGCGCCCAGAACGCGCCCAAGTTCAGCGACCAGCAAAGCTGTGAGGAGCGCTACGGCGTAGACCAATGCGTTCCGCGCACCAGCCAGGGCGGCGGTAGTTTCTTCACGCCCCTGCTGACCGGCTTCATCATCGGCCAGGCGCTGAACAACATGGGTGGCGGCTATCGCGGCGCGCCGATGTATCGCGACCGCGACGGCACCTATTACGGCGGCAGCGGCTATCCGCTCTCGCGTGATTATGTCACCGGCCGCACTCGGGTGCGATCCGAGAGTTTCAACCTGCCTTCGCGGGCCGAGGCGCCGACGCGAGTTCAAAGCCGTAGTTCAGTGATCTCTCGAAGCGGTTTTGGCGGCGGGCGTTCATTTGGGGGGTAAGGGCTAGCGGTCAATCATAGCCTCGCCGGTTCAAAAACTCCGATATCACGACGAAAGGCAATGGCGCCCGGTCGCATCCGTCCTGACGCTGGGAGCGCGCTTGCTCCTTCGACCCTATGCCGGGCCCTGCAATACCCCCAAGATCTGCGCGCCAATGAGCAACAGGCCTCGCGGCGACGTCGCAACGCGCGCTTCAGGCGGCGCTCTTGTCCCCGGACGTCTCGATGATCGGATGGCCATTGTTGGAGATCATCACCGCGATCCAGCGGAGGCTCTCGAACTGAGCCAGCTGCAGCATCAGGGCCAGGGTCAGGGGGACGGCCAGGAAGGCGCCGGGAATCCCCCAAAGCACGCTCCAGACGCCGACGACGAGCAGCCCGACGGTCGGATCGATATTCTGGCTCACAGCCTGCATCTTGGGCAAGACCAGGTTGCCGACTAGGAAGGAGACGATCTGTATGCCAAGGAAGATCACCAGCGCCGGCCACACCGTGGGAAACTGCAAAAGCGCGAACAAGGCCGGCGCCAGACTTCCGATCCCCACCCCAAGCACGGGGATATAGGACAGCAGGAACAGGGCCAGGATCCAGAACAGCGTATTGTTCAGCCCCGCCAAGGCCATGATCGCGCCTGAGGCCAAGGCGATCATCAATCCGGTCGCTGTCTGAATCCAGATATAGGTTTCTACGCCTCTGATGGTTCGCTCCAGCACCGTCAGCATGCCCGACGCGTGTTGAGAGTCGGCGATGATCTCGAGCTTGGCGCGGATCAGATGCCTGGAGCTCATCAGGAAGATCAGGAATAGAACCGTCAGCAATATGCCGGAGAGCGCGCCCTGCAGACCGGTCACGACCTTGGTGGCGAGCGACGGTAGATCCAGCCTGGCGACCACGCTCGTCAGACTTAGCTTTCCCTCAAGGTGGACCAGCCGCCCGCCTTGCTCAAGCAGGCCGTTAAGACGCTGCGCCAGCTGTGGCAACTGACTCGCCAGTTCGGCCGTTCCGCTGCCGACAAGCACGACGCCGCCGATGATCAAGGCGCCGACCACCAAGCTGGTCAGCACCATCACGGTCAAGCGGCCAGCAGAAGGCCAGACGCGAACAATTATCCGGACCAGGGCGTTGATCAGGATCGCCAGAACAACGGCCATGGCCAGGGGCCAAAGCATGGATCTGAAGACATAGAGCAGCGCCATCGTCGCCGCCACGCCAGTCACATTGAGGGCGGCAGGCAAGGATGCAGTTTTCATGGGCGCTCCAACGAGGCAACGGGACCAGCGGCGCGCGGCGCGCGGGCGGCCCCAGGACCCGTCCCTTAAGGGATAATCGAGACGATGACCTGGCTCAAACAACTTCCGCGGGGATGAGCGCCATCCTATCCTTCAAAGATTGTCGCTGTCGTCCCCGCGGATGGGGGCGCCCGACAGGGGCCATGCCCCCGTTGCGGACGCCTTCAGTCTCTATGTCCTGGAACCCTTACCCATGAGCGATCCGGACACGATCGAAAACCGCACCTTCGACGAAATCGCCGTCGGCGACAGCGCCAGCGTGGTGAGGAGCTTCGGGGAGCGGGACATCCAGCTGTTCGCCCTGATGTCGGGCGATGTGAACCCCGCGCAACTCGACGCCGCCTACGCCGCCACCGACAGGTTTCACCGGGTGATCGCCCACGGCCTGTGGGGCGGCGGCCTGATCTCGGCGGTGCTGGGCACCGAGCTTCCAGGCCCTGGATCGATCTATCTCAGCCAAAGCCTGAAGTTCATCCATCCCGTTGGTCTGGGCGACACGATCACCGCGACGGTGACGGTCATCGACAAACGCGCGGACCAGCATCGCGTCACGCTGGATTGCCGCTGCATCAATCAAGCTGGGCAGGACGTCATCACGGGTCAGGCCGAGGTCATGGCCCCGACGGAGAAGGTGCGGCGCGCCCGCGCTGTTCTGCCCGATGTCCAACTTTCCAACCACGACGCCTATCGCCGGCTCATGGCGCTGACGACGGGACATGAGCCCGTTCCCACCGCCGTCGCCCATCCTTGCAGCGCCGCGGCGATCACCGCCGCCGTCGAGGCCGCCGAAGCCGGGCTGATCCTGCCGATCCTGGTGGGTCCGGAGGCCAGGATTCGGGCGACCGCTGAGGCGGCGGGCCAGGACATCTCGGCCTTTCGCATCGTGTCGGCGCCGCACAGCCACGCGGCCGCCGCTGCGGCCGTGGCCCTGGTGCGCTCGGGCGAAGCCAAACTACTGATGAAGGGGTCGCTGCACACCGACGAACTGATGGGCGCGGTGGTGCCGACGGCCACGGGGCTGCGCACCGAGCGACGGATCAGCCACGCCTATGTGATGGACGTACCGGGTCACCCCACCCCGTTGATCATCACCGACGCGGCGATCAACATCGACCCGACCCTGGAGGACAAGGCCGACATCATCCGTAACGCGATCG
>JAHINZ010000396.1 GCA_018895795.1 Alphaproteobacteria bacterium | reverse complement strand
GTAGAAGAAGTTGGGCGTGTTGCGCATGAAGCCCGCGCCCCAACTGATCGTGAACGGCAGGACCAGATCCTGGCCGACGATCCGCTCAGCCGTGGCGGCGCGGATCCCGGCCGGACTGATCAGCGACTTGCCGTCCAGCTTGCCGCCATGGGCCAGGGCGCCCATCAGTCGCGCCAGGGCCGGAGCCGTGGCGTGGCCATTGGCCGACGGAATCTCGACCCGCCGCCACTCGGCCGTCCCGCGTCCCGACGGCGCCGCCCAGGGGGTCAGGAAGGCGGCCTTCACGGCGGCGTTCATCTCGCCGAACTTGGGCAGGGTGGTGGGGCGCATCAGCTCGGCGGTGCGGTCGTGTTCGCTGTCGGGCAGGCCGATCCACAGGTCCAGGCCGAAGGGTTGGGCGATGTCCTCGCGCAGCGCCGTTCCCATCGTCCGGCCGTCCACGCGGCGGAAAATCTCGCCGGCCAGATAGCCGAAGGTCAGGGGGTGGTAGCCGCTGGCCGAGCCCACCGGAAACAGCGGGGCCATGGCGGCCAGCTTGGCGCAGGTGGCGTCCCAGTCGAACCAGATGGCCGGATCGGTCTCGTCGGGAAAGCCCGACAGGCCGGCCTGGTGGGACAGCACCTGCTCGACCGTGATCGCCGCCTTGCCGGCCTGGGCGAACTCGGGCCAGACGTCGGCGACGGGCTGGTCATAGGCCAGGCGCCCCTCGTCGACCAGCCGGGCCACCATCAGGGCGGCCACCGCCTTGGTGGTGGAGAACAGGGCCGTCAGGGTGTCGGGGCCGAAGGCGACCTCGCGCTGGCGGTCGGCGAACCCGCCCATCAGGTCGACGACGATCTCGCCGTCGATGGCCAAGGCGAAACGCGCGCCGAGCTCGCCGCCATCCTGAAAATTGGCCGCGAACACGTCGCGGACATGGGCGAAACGATCAGGGCACAGGCCGGTGATTTCGACGGTCATGAGAGATCCCTAGGCCAGCCGCTCGATACGGACGGTGGGCGAGGTCTGCTTGATCCGGGCGCCCATGGCCACGATCGGCAGTTCCGTCGCGTTCCAGATATTGGCGGCCGTCACGGTCTCTGCCACGCCGCCGACGGCCCGCGCCAGGCCGTAGGAGAGGGTCTGGCCCTCGAGGATCGAGGCCGCGTAGAGGGCCGTCAACAGATCGCCGGTGCCGCTGGGCGAACGCTCGACCTTGGCGTGGGCGGCCAACCAGGCTTCCTTGCGGTCGGCCAGCACGACGCCGATCTCGGAGCCTCTGTGCACGGAGGAGACCAGGGTCGGCTTACCCACCAGCCGGGCGGCGCGCATCGCCGACAGCGGATCGCGGGCGTCGGCGCCGGTCAGCTTCTGCAGCTCCCAGGCGTTGCAGGCCACGACATCGGCGCGGGGAATGAGCTCGGCGGCGATGGCCTCGGCCACCTCGGGCAGAACATAGAGGCCCTTGCCGGCGTCGCCCATCGTGGGATCGACGATCACCGAGGGCTTGCGGCTCGCGGCCCCTTCCCGGGGCGCCTCGCGCACGGCGTCGATGGCCCGGGCCGCGGCGCGCACCTGGGCGGCGTTGGCGAAATAGCCGGTGATGACGATATCGGTCTGGCCGAACAGGCCGTTGGCCTCCAGACCGTCAAGCATGCCCTCCAGCACCTCGATCGGCACGGGCGCGCCGCCGGGCACGCCCCAGCCGGGGTGGCGGCCGAACAGGACGGTCGGCACCACCATCGAATCGATGCGGAACTGGACCAGCGCGGAGGCCTGGGCCGACGCGCCGACCCGGCTGCCTGCGACATGGCTGGAGATGATCAAGGCTAAAGGCATGGCAAGCGGCTTAGCGGACCCCGGCGCGCTTGAACAGGGCGTCACGAACGCGGCGGGATCAACCCAGGACGATTTCCGCGCTAGCCGGCTTCGATGCGCCCGCCTGGGCCAGAACCTCGCCCAGCGCCTCGCCAACCTGCCCGGCCACGAGCGATGACCATTCGGCCGGCGCTTCATCGGCGCCCGACAATTTTAGTTGCATCACGCATTGCACGCCATGGGCAAGATAGTCGATCCGCGCCTGCCCGCCGCTGTCCTGACCAAAGGTGCGCGCGATCAGCCGGGTGCCAAAGCCGGTCCGGCGCGGCGGCGTCACCGGCGGACCGCCGCGCTCGCGCCACAGCAGATTGACCTGCCGGGCGCCCAGCTGGTTGTGCGCGAGGTTCCAGGTCAGCTCGACCTGCCCCGCCGCGGTCGACAGGGCGCCGTATTTGAGCGCATTGGTCGCCAGTTCGTGCAGGGCCAGGGCCATCGACACGGCCTGCTGGGGACTCAGCCACACCAGCGGACCATCGATCACGAACCGGCTAAGCCCCTGGTGATCGTGCGGCGCCACCGCCTGTCGCACGATGGTGCCCAGGTCGGCGCCGGCCCAGCTCTGATCGACGAGAACATTGTGCGCGTCTGACACCGCCATCAGGCGATTGGTCAGCTCCCGGCGAACCTCGGGATCGACCTGGGCGGCGCGCAGGGTCTGTTCGGTGATCGACTGCACCGTGGCGAGGGTGTTCTTGATGCGGTGGTTCAGTTCGTTGAGCAGCAGGACGCGTTGATCCTCCGCCAGCTTGGCCGGAGTCTCGTCGCGCAGGATCTTCATCAAACCGGTGAGCTTGGGCCCGAAAATGCCCATGGTCATGCCATTGCCCCAGAACCGCGAGCCATCCTTGCGCAGGTGCCAGCGCGTGTCTTCGGCGCGGCCCCTCTGCTTGGCGTTTTCAAGCTCCAGCCGGTCGGCCCCGGCCTCGCGGTCGGGCAATGTGAAGAGCTCGCCGAAGAGCATGCCGATCGCTTCCGGCCGGCTGTAGCCCAGGATCTGTTCGGCGCCCCGGCTCCAGCTAGTGATCCGCCCTTCGAGATCCATCGTGAAAATGGCGTAGCCGAGGGCGTTTTCGATGATGAGGGCGGCTAGTTTGGCGTCGTGTTCAGTGGACATGCGGGCTCCTGCCACCCCATCAACGTCACAGCGGCGCCTTCGGGCCCATGCAAATGGCCCAACAAGAAAAAAGGCCCGCCGCGTTTCCGCGAGCGGGCCTGATCGAGCCGCCTTGAGGCGGTCCTAGTAGCGGTAGTGATCCGGCTTGAACGGGCCGTTTTCCGGCACGTTGATGTAGGCGGCCTGATCGGGGCGCAGGGTCGAGAGCTTGGCGCCCAGCTTTTCCAGGTGGAGGAAGGCGACCTTCTCGTCCAGGTGCTTGGGCAGGGTGTAGACCTGATGCTCGTACCGGGCCCGGTTGGTCCACAGCTCGATCTGGGCCAGGGTCTGGTTGGTGAAGCTGGCGCTCATCACGAAGCTGGGGTGGCCCGTGGCGTTGCCCAGGTTCACCAAGCGGCCTTCGGACAGCACGATCAGCTTCTTGCCGTCCGGGAATTCCACATGGTGGACCTGCGGCTTGATCTCGTCCCACTTGTAGTTGCGCAGGGCGGCGATCTGAATTTCCGAGTCGAAGTGGCCGATATTGCAGACGATGGCGTTGTTTTTCATCATCCGCATGTCGTCCAGCGTGATGACGTCCTTGTTGCCGGTCGCGGTCACGAAGATGTCGGCCTTGGCGGCGACGTCCTGCAGGGTCTGGACCTCATAGCCTTCCATCGCCGCCTGCAGGGCGCAGATCGGATCGACTTCGGTGACGATCACGCGGGCGCCGCCTTGGCGCAAGCTCGCGGCCGAGCCCTTGCCCACGTCGCCATAGCCGCAGACCACCGCGACCTTGCCCGACAGCATCACGTCGGTGCCGCGACGGATGGCGTCGACCAGGCTTTCACGGCAGCCATACAGGTTGTCGAACTTCGACTTGGTGACGCTGTCATTGACGTTGATGGCCGGGAACGGCAGCTCGCCCTTGGCGGCCATCTGGTACAGGCGGTGGACGCCCGTGGTGGTTTCTTCCGACACGCCGGTGATGGCGTTACGGATCGCGGTGTAGAAGCCCGGCTTTTCGGCCAGGTACTTCTTCATCACGGCGTAGAGGGCTTCTTCTTCCTCGTTCTGCGGATTGTTGAGGATCGAGGGATCCTTCTCGGCCTTGGGGCCCAGCACGCACAGCAGGGTGGCGTCGCCGCCGTCGTCGAGGATCAGGTTGGGATAGCCGCCGTCGCTCCACTCGAAGATCTTGTGAGCGTATTCCCAGTACTCGACCAGGTTCTCGCCCTTGAACGCGAACACCGGCACGCCCGAGGCGGCGATGGCGGCGGCGGCGTGGTCCTGGGTCGAGAAGATGTTGCACGACGCCCAGCGCACGTCGGCGCCCAGCGCGGTCAGGGTCTCGATCAGCACGGCGGTCTGGATGGTCATGTGCAGGCTGCCGGCGATGCGGGCGCCCTTCAGGACCTGGGCCGGGCCGTATTCGGCGCGGGTGGCCATCAGACCGGGCATTTCGGTCTCGGCGATGGCGATTTCCTTGCGGCCGTAATCGGCGAGCGAGATGTCCTTGACGATGTAGTCGGCCACGGTCGGGCTCCTGCGGTCGGTGAAGTTCTTGCGCGGCTTATATCGCGATCGGCCCTTCCGGGCAATTAACGCATAAAGATATCTTTATGTGATAGTGTCGCAGCCTCACAGCAGCCTCCAGCGAGCGTCCGCGCGGATCACGCCGGCCAGAAGACCTTGGCGTCGGCGAAGGCGTCGCGGGCTTTCTGGGCGTCCCGCATCAGCGCGGCTTCATCGCCGTGGGCGGTCAGCCGCCCCGCCGCGAAGGCCGCTTCGGGATCGCCGCTGGCCAGGGCCACCTCGCGCGCCAGATCCGGCTGCACCCGAAGGTCGTTGAGGCGCCCCAGGGAGTCTTGCAGCGCCTTGGTCGCCTCGATGAATCCCGCGACCCGCTTGGGATGATCGGGGAACAGTCCCGCCAGATCCTCGGCGGCGTAGCGCAGGGTCTTGCCCTTCAGCCGCAGCTGATGACGGATCTCGGGATCCAGCCTGTCCAGATGCGCGCTCGTCTTGACGATGGCGTGGCGACGATGCTCCAGCACCGCCGCGGCGAACAGAGGGGCCGACTGGTCGCGAACGGCGGCCAGGCCGGGGTCGGTCGCCCAGGTTCCGGCCTCGAGCCAGGCGGCGACCTCGAGCAACAGAAGACGGGCGCGATAGCTTTCAAGCGCCGCCTCCATGCGCAGATAGGCGTTGGCCTGGGCCGCCAGCAGGGCCCGTCCAAAGGCGGCCGTTTCATCGGCCTGCTGGGTCTTCACCGCCGGCCGCCAGACCTCGGCCAGAAACACGTCGAGATCCCGCGCGGCGTCCAGCTCGCCGGCCAGCCATTTCAGCTCGCGCCCCAGGCCCTGAGCCTCGGCCCCGCCCGAAAGCGGTTTGAAGGCCTTCAACAGGGCCCGCATCCGACGGCAGGCGACCCGGAGCTGATGCACGCCCTCGGGGCCGGGTCGATCGCGCAGGGTCTCGGCGCTGGCGCACAGTTGCGACAGGGCCGCGCGACCGACCGCCTGCAGGGCCTCGCCCACCGTCATGGCCGGATCCAGCTGAGCCGGTGCGCGGCGGATCGCGGGCGTGGCGTCTCCGCCCAGGGCCAGGCCGTAGCCACGCTCGGCCTTGCTGACCAGCGACAGGCGCAGCGGAACCCGCTGGGCCAGATCGCGCGCCAGATCGAACAGGGCGACCGCGCCGCCGGCCTTCAGTTCAAGCTCCAGTTCGCACACGGTGGCCCGACGGCCCTCGGCGATCAATTCCCCGCGGTCCACGACCGCCTCGATCACGGTGTCGCCGCGGCGGATCAGGCGCACGGTGCGCTCGACACAGGTGGTGAACACCGGCCGCAGCGCCGCGCCGTCCACGATCGCCGCCGCCGGGGTGCCCGCCAGGGTCTCGGCGTCCGGACCGGGACCGACGATGGGGCTCTCCCATTCCCCCCGCGCGAAGATCCCGCCGGCCGACGCCGATTTCAGGGTCTGTTTGCGGCCGTCCTCGCCGTCGCGGACGCGCAGACCGAAGCCGCCCCTCCGCAGGGCGTGGTCGGCGGTATCGAAATAGGTGGCGTCCAGCAGGCGCAGCGCGCCCTCGCCGTCCAGCAGGGCCAGGGCGTCCTCGACCGCCTCTGGCGCGATCAGGAATTTCAGCTCGATCTCGCGATCCATCGTCCAACCCTGACCCGCGCGCACCGCGCGACGCTTAGGCCTAACACGCCAGCCCGCCGACTTGCCAAGAGTCATCGTCCGGTTCAAATGTGCGCGCCATGACGCACATCAATGCCGCCCAGCCCCGCCCCGCCCCGCGCCATGACTGGACCCTCGATCAGGTCGAGGCGCTTTTCGACCTGCCGTTCATGGATCTGGTGTTCCAGGCGGCCGAGGTCCACCGGGCCTGGTTCGAACCGTCCGAGATCCAGCTGTCGCAGCTGTTGTCGGTCAAGACCGGCGGCTGCGCGGAGAACTGCGGCTATTGCAGCCAGAGCGCCCACTTCAAGACCGGCCTGAAGGCCGAAAAGCTGCTGGACGCCGACGTCGTCATCGCCAAGGCCCGCGAAGCCCGCGACGGCGGGGCCCAGCGCTTCTGCATGGGCGCGGCCTGGCGCGAGCTGAAGGATCGCGACCTGCCCAAGCTGGCGGCGATGATCGGCGGGGTGAAGGCCCTGGGTCTGGAGACCTGCGCCACCCTGGGCATGCTGACCGCCGAGCAGGCCAAGGAACTGAAGGACGCGGGCCTCGACTATTACAATCACAACCTCGACACCGGCCCGGAATACTATGCCGACGTGGTGACGACCCGCACCTATCAGGAGCGCCTCGACACCCTGGCCCATGTGCGCGACGCCGGCATGAGCACCTGCTGCGGCGGCATTGTCGGCATGGGCGAGACGCGCCGCGATCGCGCCAGCCTGCTGCATCAACTGGCCACCCTGCCCAGCCACCCCGACAGCCTGCCGGTCAACGCCCTGGTCCCCGTGGCCGGCACGCCGCTGGGCGACAAAGTCAAGCGCGAGGGCGAGATCGACGGCCTGGAATTCGTCCGCACCGTCGCCGTGGCCCGCATCGTCTGCCCCCGTTCGATGGTCCGCCTGTCGGCCGGTCGCGACGACATGAGCCGCGAGCTGCAGGCCCTGTGCGTGTTGGCCGGGGCCAATTCGATCTTCGTCGGCGGCAAGTTGCTGACGACCCCCCTGCCTGGCCAGGACGAGGACAGCGCCCTGTTCCAGGATCTGGACCTGCGCCCGATGGCGCCGCGCGCGCCGGCCCAGGCCGTCGCGGCGGAATAGCCGTCGCGGAGGAGCCGAGCGTCGAATACCGCACGGCGGCGCGACCTCGCGCTTTCGCTGCGATGGCGGTGGGAAGGGTCGCGGAGCGCCCGGGCCTCGCCCGGAAGATTGAGTTTAAATACCGTTTCGACGAAGACGAACGCTCCGCGCGGCCGTTATTCGGGAGCATCGCCGGGCTGGCGGGGTTTTAACCCGCTCCGGTAGCTAGGCCCCCGACGGGCGAGGTGTTGGCGCACCTCGGACCGCCTGGGCGATTTCAGCCCAGGCCTGTCGCGCATCGTACGGGCGTCACCGAAGGGAGTTCCCGGCGGTCCGGGCCTGGCCTCGACACGGGACGATCCTCGAGGGGTGTCCCGCTCCGCCAGACCCCGCCGGGCCTTCGACGACGGCCGACGGGCGCTTCCCGCTCGACCACCCCCAAAAGCCCGTCAGGTCGCCGGCCGACGTCCCTTCCCTTGCCTTTGGGTGAGACCATTATCAGGCCGCCCCGGGGACCCGGGGACAGAGAAAAGCGAAAAAATCGCAAGCCCTTGATGTTGTTGGGAGCGGGGGCGCCTTATCCCCCTTCTCGACGGGGATAGAGCGCCTGATCTGGCGGCGCCGTCGCGGCTTTACGGGGCCACGGACGTCAAGTTCCTCGACTGCTGAGGCCGCTCAGGGCGAGATCGCGTGCAGCTCCGCCGCATGGGCGCGCAGCCAGGCGCGATGCGGCGCGGGGTCGCCGACCAGCTGGTGGCACAGGGCCCAGAAGCGCGGGCCGTGATTGGCCTCGATCAGGTGGGCGCATTCATGGGCGGCGACATAGTCAGCCACCGCCGCCGGGGCCAGGATCAGCCGCCAGCTGTAGCGGATCGCCGCCGGGGTTCCGGGACGCGCGGGCCGGCAGGAGCCCCAGCGGGCCTTGGGGTCGGCCACGGCGATGGTCGGGGTCGGGCGGTTCAGGGCCGCGGCGTGAACGATCGTGCGCTCGGTCAGCACCGTCAGCGCCTCGCGCTTGGCCAGGCGCAGGATACGCATGCCCCAGTTGGCGTCGTCGGGCGCGATCAGGCGGCCGTCCTCCTTGCGGGTTCGGCCCGGTCCGACCTCCAGACGATAGGCCGTGTCGTAAAGGCGCAGCACGCCGCCGGGCGCGACGCTGATCCGGCTCGGCAGGGCGGCCAGCTGACCGGCGATCCAGGCGGACTTCTCGTGCGCGAAGGCGACGGCTTCGGACAGGCGGCGCGGGGTAGGCGCCTGGGCCACCACTTCGGACCTGGCGCGGTCGACCCGCAGCGAGACGCGTCGCGCCCGCCCGTCGACCTTCAGGCGCACGGGACAACCGGCCACGTCCAGCCGGTCGCCGTCGGAGAAGCGTTGAGCGGTGAACAGACCCATGGTCCCTACATCGCGTCTGGGGCGCGTCGATGCAAGGTCGGCGCGTGACCTTCGCTCTTCCCAATTCATCCGCCATTCCCGCCCTTGTGGCGGGAACCCCTCGCGCCGCCGCAGGTGCAGTAGGGGCGGTCCGCTTGCGTCTCACGTGTCAGCTGAACCAGGGGTTCCCGCCACCTGGCTTGCCCTCGGGCCGGCAAAGCCGGGCCCGGGGGGCGGGAATGACGGAGCATTTAAAAACTGAAGCGATTTTTGCGGCCCGACCCGCCCCTCAGACCTCGTCAGGAAAGTTGGGGTCGCTCTTGCGGATGAACGCGCGGACCCGCGGATAGATCTCCTCGCGGAACCGGCGGCCGTTGAAGACGCCATAGTGACCGACGCCCGGCTGGACATAGTCGGTCTTCATGTCGTCGGGCAGGTTCGAGCACAGGCCATGGGCGGCCTGGGTCTGGCCGATGCCGGAGATGTCGTCGTTCTCGCCCTCCACCGTCATCAGGCCGATGTCGGTGATCAGCTCGGGGCGCACCAGGCGGCCGCGATGCTCCAGCTCGCCCTTGGGCAACAGGTGCTGCTGGAAGACGATGTCGATGGTCTGCAGGTAGAACTCTTCCGTCAGGTCCAGGACCGACAGGTATTCGTTGTAGAATTCCAGGTGCTTGTCGGCGCTGTCGCCGTCGCCCTTCACCAGGTCCTGAAAATAGCGCTGGTGGGCCTCCTGGTGCTTCTGCTTGTTCATGCTCATGAAGCTGGCCAGTTGCACGAAGCCCGGATAGACGCGCCGGCCCACGCCCACATAGGGGGGCGGCACGGTGTAGATCATGTTGGACTGGAACCAGGCGAAGGGCTTGTCCTCGGCCAGGTTGTTGGTGACGGTCGGCGACAGGCGCGCGTCGATCGGCGAGCCCATGAAGGTCATGCTGGCCGGGCGCGAGGGGTGGTTGTCCTGGGCCATCAGGGCGGCGGCGGCCAGGACCGGCGGGCCGGGCTGGCAGACGGCGACGACATTGGGGCGCGGGCCCAGCACGGCCAACATCTGGATGATGTGGTCGATATAGTCGTGGAAGTCGAAACGGCCCTCGAGCATCGAGACTTCGCGGGCGTTGACCCAGTCGACGATGAACACCGCGTGGTCGGGCAGGAAGGCCTCGACCGTACCCCGCAACAGCGTCGCGTAGTGACCTGAAAGGGGCGCGACGATCAGCACGGCGGGGTCCAGCGAGAACTTGCCGGCCCGGCGCATGTCGGCCATGTCGCGGTCGAACTGGATGACGCGGGCCCAGGGGCTTTCCCAGACCACGGTTGGGCGCACCCGCACATCGACCTGGCCGACCTTGATGGTGTCGATGTTCCAGGCCGGCTTGCCGTAACGGCGCGTGACGTTCGAGAACAGGTCGGCGCCGGCGTGAATGCGCCGGCCAAGATCGGTGTTGGCGGCCGGATTCAGCGGCGAGCCCCAGAAGTCGCGCGCGACGCGAGCGGCTTCGCGCAGGGGTGAGGAGGCGTAATAGGCCGCTTCGTGCAGGGCGTAGAGCATGGCGCATCCAATATGTTGCGCCGCAGCATAACATATCGAAGCCTAAGAAAGTCCACCCAAGTTGCGGGTCATCGCCGCCAAAGGCCGGGGGCGCCCGCCGATCAGCCTTCGCGCATGGCGTCGCTGATGCGGCGCGCGATGTCCTCGGGCGGCAGGTTGTAGGGGATCACGGCGCGGAACCGGCCCTTGGGATCCATCAGATAGATCGCCGTGGAATGGTCGATCGTATAGCCGGGGCCGTCGCCGACCTTGGCGTAGTAGACGCGATAGGCCTTGGCCGCCGCGGCCACCTGCTCCGGGTTTCCCGTCAGACCCAGGGTGGATTTCGGCACATAGTCGGCCGAGAGATAATCCTTCATCTGCTTCACATCGTCGCGGCCGGGGTCCACCGAGACGAAGACGATCTGCAGGGCCTTGGCCTTGGGGCCCAGAAGATCGGTGGCCGCCGCCAGCCCCTGCAGGGTGCCCGGGCAGACGTCGGGACAATAGGTGAAGCCGAAGAATACCGTGCTCCACCGGCCTTTCAGGACCTTTTCCGTCGCCGGCCGGCCGTTCTGATCCACCAGTTGGAACGGTCCGCCCACCCCGGCCGGAGCGGGGGCCGGGTTGAAGACCCCGGCCCGGAAGGCCAGGCCGACGGTCACCACCGCCGCC